>JADGHP010000009.1 GCA_019683855.1 Thermoleophilia bacterium | reverse complement strand
CGCGCGGCAGCTCGTCGTCGACGTCGTCGGCGCGGTGCGCCGGCCGGGGCTGTACCGGCTCCCCGAGGGGAGCCGGATCGCGGACGCGGTCGCGCGCGCCGGCGGCGCCACCCCGCAGGCGCAGCTCGATCTCGTCAACCTGGCCGCTCCGCTTGCCGACGGCGAGCAGGTCGCGGTGCCGAGGCGCGGCGCCGCCGGCGCGCTCGGGGCGAGCCCTCCCGCAGCGGGCGGCTCGCCGGCGGCGCCGCTCGACCTCAACACCGCCACCGCGGCGGAGCTCGACGCCCTGCCTGGGATCGGGCCGGCGACGGCGCAGAAGATCCTCGACTACCGGCAGGCGCACGGGCCGTTCCACTCGGTCGAGGAGCTCGACGCCGTGCCCGGCATCGGCCCCTCGCGCATCGCCCAGCTCAGGGGGCTCGTCATCCCGTGACCGTGCGTCTCCCGCACCTCCTCGGCTGCGCCTTGTGCGCGGGTCTCGCGGCGGCCGATGCGGCGCGAGCGGCGGTTGTTCCGACGGCGCTCGCCGCCGCGCTCCTGCTCGCGCTCGCGGCCGCGTCGGAGGACGCGCGCCTCGCCGTCGCCGCCGCGGCGCTCGCTCTCGCTCTCGGCGGGTGGGCGTGGGGGAGCGTCCGGCTCGCGGCGCTCGACCGGAGCGTCCTCGCGCCGAGGATCGGCACGGCCGAGCGGGCCGTGGTCGACGTCCTCGAGCCGCCGCGTCGAGCGACGTTCGAGCTGCGGGCGCGGGCGCTCGTCCTCCGCTTCGGGCCGCTACGGCCCCACGAGCCGGTGCTGCTCGAGCTGCCGCTCGGTCGCGCGCCGCCGCAGGGCGCCCGGCTCGCGCTCCTCGGGCAGCTCCGCGCTCCGCGCGGCTCGTCGAACGGCTTCGACGAGCGGACGTGGCTGCGCCGCCACGGCGTGCACGCCGTGCTGCAAGCCGACACCTGGAGAGTGGTCGGGCGGCGCGGAGGTCTCGCGGGCGTCGGCGACCGGCTGCACGCCTGGCTCGCTCGCGACGCCGTTCCGGGTCTCGCAGGCGAGCGGCGCGCGGTCCTGGAGGGCGTCGTCCTCGGCGAGGACGAGGGCCTCTCGGCGGGGCTCCGGCAGGACTTCCGCGCGAGCGGGCTCTACCACCTGCTCGCGGTCAGCGGAGGCAACGTCGCCGTGGTCGCCCTCGGGACGCTCTGGCTCGCGTACCTCGTCGGGGTGTCGCGGCTCGCCGCCGAGGCGGGAGCGCTGGCGGCGATCGGCGGCTACGTGCTCGCCGTCGGCGCGCAGCCCTCGGTCGTCCGGGCCGGGGTCGCCGGCGCGCTCGGCTCGCTCGCCTGGCTCGCCGGCCGGCAGCGGGACGCGGGCTACGCGCTCGTGCTCGGGGCGGTGGCGCTGCTCGCGTGGAACCCGTACACCCTGCTCGACCCCGGCTTCCAGCTCTCGTTCGCCGCGGTGCTCGCGATCTTCTTCCTCGCCCCACGGATCGCGCGCGCCCTCGAGGGCTACCCGCTCTCGCGCGGGCTGCGGGAGACGGTGGCGATCTCGGCCGCGTGCGGGCTCGCGACCGCGCCGATCTCCTGGTTCCAGTTCCAGCAGGTCCCGCTCGTGACCGTGCCGGCGAACGCGGCCGCCGCTCCCGCGGTCGCGCCGATGCTCGCGCTCGCGCTCGTCTGCGCGCTCGTCGCGCCGGTCGCGCCGCCGCTCGCGACCGGGATCGCGTGGGCGAACGGCTGGCTGGCCGCGTACCTCGCCGCGTGCGCGCGCCTGTTCGGGGGCCTTCCCGGCGCGCAGATCCGCTCGCCCGTGGCGGCCGCCGGGCTCGCGCTCTGCCTCCTCGGAGCCGGAGCCTATGCTTGGCGTCGTGGCCGCTCGCGAGCTGAAGCCGGTCTACCTCCTCACCGGCGGCGACACGCCGAAGATCGCGCGCGCGCTGCGCCGGCTGCGGGCGCGGATCGGTGAGGAGGCGACGGAGCTCTTGAGCGCGCGCGAGGCCTCGGGCGCCGACGCCGTCGCCGCCTGCAACGCGATGGGCCTCTTCGGCGGCGAGGGCCGCCTCGTCGTCGTCGACGAGGTCGAGCGCTGGAAGGCGGACGACGTGAAGGCGCTCGCGGCCTACCTGGCGGCGCCGGCGCCGGCGACCGTGCTCGCGCTCGTCGGGGACGAGGTGAAGGCCGACTCCCCGCTCGCGAAGGCGGTGGCGAAGGCCGGCGAGGTGCTCTCCTACAACGTCGCCAAGCGGCGGGTCCCGCAGTGGGTGGCCGAGCAGTTCGCGCGGCTCGGCGCGAAGGCGGAGCCGGACGCCTGCCGCGCGCTCGTCGAGGTCGTCGGCGACGATCTCGACGAGCTCGCCTCGGAGATCGACAAGCTCGCCACCTGGGCGGGCGGCGAGACGGTCACCGTCGAGACGGTGGAGCGGCTCGCGGTCGGCCGCGCGGAGACGCCGATCTTCGCGCTCACGGACGCGTGGGGGCGGCGGGACGTGGCCGGCGTGCTCGCCGCCGCCGAGTCGCTGCTCGAGCGCTCCCACCGGCCGCGCTCCGGGGAGCTGCTGCGGATCGCGGCGTCGCTCGTCGGCCACGTGGGCCGGGTGCGCCGCATCGCGCGCCTCGTCGACGAGGGCGCGCGCCCGCAGGAGATCGCCGGACGCCTGAAGATGCACCCCTTCGCGGCGGAGAAGGCGGCCAAGCAGGCGGCGAACTTCACGCGGGACGAGCTGGAGCAGGCGATCGTCCGGCTCGCCGAGCTGGACACGGCGGCGAAGGGCGGCTCCCGCCTTCCGGCCGACCTCGAGCTCGAGCGCGCGCTCGTCGACGTCACGCGCGAGAGCGAGCGCGCCGCCTAGCAGAGACGGGCTCGCCGGACGTGAGCGCTACGAGCTCGCGTCGCGCGCGCCGGCGACGAGGCGCGCCGCCTGGGCCTTGCGGCGGGCGGCGGTGTTGCGGTGGAGCGCCCCGCGCGCGGCCGCCTTGTCCAGCCAGCGCACGAGCTCCCGGTGGCGCGACTCGATCTCGGTCGCGTCGCCCTCCGCGACCGCCTCGCGCAGCCGCCGCATCAGCGTCTTCGCCGTCGAGCGCCAGCGCAGGTTCTCCATCCGCTGACGGGCGGCCTGGCGAACGCGCTTCTCCTGCTGCTTGATGTTCGGCATCGTGCGTGAAAACGCCCGCAGCGGCGGGCCGCGAGATGGTAGCAGCACGGGGAGCCCGGCGCGTCCGCCGGCGGCTGCGCTCCCTATGCTGCCCCTCGTGAGCGACGACCTCGAGCGCGAGCGACACCTGCGCCGGCTCGAGCGCGACCGGCGGCGCCGCGAGCAGGGGAAGCCGACCTACTTCGACCAGCCCGGCGCGCTCGAGGGCTGGCCGCTCCTCGGCGACTCGAGCGACGAGCCGACGATGGTGATCCGGCCCGCGCGCCTGCGCGAGGACGCAGCGCGGCGGGGGGCCGAAGGCGCGGTCCGCCTCGGCGCGGGATCCGCGGTCGGCCCGTCCCGCGTGCGCGCCGAGCGCGCGGAGTCGGCCCGCCGGCTCGCCGTCTCCACCGCGATCTTCGGCGCCGCGACCGCGCTCTCGCGCGTCGTCGGGCTCGCGCGGGAGGTGGTCGCCGCGAGCTACTTCGGCGCCAGCGGGAAGATCAACGCCTTCACGGTCGCGTTCCAGGTGCCGAACCTCGTGCGCGCGCTCGTCGCCGACGCGGCGCTCTCGTCCGCCTTCGTGCCGGTGTTCAGCGAGCTGCTCGAGAACGGGGAGCGCAAGCGCGCCTGGCGCGTCGCGTCGACGCTCTTCTGGCTGATGCTGCTCGGGCTGACCGCGCTGACCGCGCTCTTTGTGCTCGTGGCGCCGTGGGTGATCGGCCTGTTCGGCAACCCCGGCCACGATCGGGCGCTCGCCGTCGGGCTCTCGCGCGTCCTCTTCCCGATCGTCTCGCTCCTCGGCGTCTCGGGGATCGTGGTCGGCATCCTCAACAGCTACGACCACTTCACCGTGCCGGCGATCTCGCCGGTCTTCTGGAACCTCGCGATCGTCGTCGGTCTTGCGATCGGCGTGCCGCAGGCGCACAGCATGAGCTCGAAGCTCTACGTCTACGCGGTCTCGATCCTCGTCGCGACCTTCATCCAGGTGTTCCTGCCGATGCCCTGGCTGCGCGGTCGCGACGGCCGCCTGCAGATCGTGCTCGACTGGCGCGACCCCGCGGTGAAGCGGGTGTTCGTGCTGATGGTGCCGGTGACGCTCGGGCTCGGCCTCATCAACGTCAACGCCGTCATCGACACGTTCTTCGCCTCGCGGCTGATCGACTCGAACCTCGCGCCGACGGCGATCCAGAAGGCGTTCCTCGTCTACATGCTCCCGCAGGGGATGTTCTCGGTCGCGATCGCC
This sequence comes from Thermoleophilia bacterium, assembly GCA_019683855.1. GTDB lineage: Bacteria > Actinomycetota > Thermoleophilia > Gaiellales > Gaiellaceae > Palsa-739. The sequence continues at coordinate 22,766 of JADGHP010000009.1, read as the reverse complement.
ACCGTCCTCTTCCCGTCGCTCGCGCGCTTCGCGGCGCGCGGCGACATGGACGGCTTCCGGGCCACCGTCGGCACCGGGCTGCGCCAGATCGCGTTCCTGCTCGTGCCGGCGGCGGTGGTGAGCGCGGTGCTCGCGGAGCCGATCATCCGCATCCTCTACCAGCACGGGGAGTGGCGTCCGAGCGACACGCCCGTCGTCGCGGACGCGCTCGCCGCCTTCAGCGCGGGGCTCGTCTTCAACGGCGCGATGCTGATGCTCAACCGCGCCTTCTTCAGCCTGCAGCTCAACTGGCTGCCGACCGCGATCGCCCTCGGCAACCTCTTCCTCAACGCGCTGCTCGACCTCGCCTTCTACCGGCTCGGCGTCTGGGGGATCCCGCTCTCGACCGCCGTCTGCAACATCGTCGCCGCCTGGGCGCTGCTCGTCCTGTTGCGGCGTCGTCTCGGGCGAATCGAGGGCGGCGCGATCGCGTCGACCGTCGCGCGTGTGCTCGTCGCCTCTGCCGTCGTCGCCGCCGTCGCCTGGACGGTCTGGCGGCCGCTCGACACGGCGCTCGGCCGCTCGTTCGGCGCGCAGGTCGTCTCGCTCGGGCTCGCGCTCGGCGCCGCCGCCGCGACGTACCTCGTCTGCTGCCGGCTGCTGCAGGTAGGCGAGCTGGAGACGCTCGCCCGGCTTCGCCGAGACCGCGCTTGACCAGCCGCCTCGGGGCGCCCGCGCTCGAACGCGACCCGGAGCCGAGGAGGCTTCCCATGTCTCGGAGTTCCTCGCGGACACGAGGCCGGAGGTCCCCCGCAGCGCCGCCCCGGTACGCTCCGAGACATGGATCAGGCGAAGATCCGCAACTTCTCGATCGTCGCGCACATCGACCACGGCAAGTCGACGCTTGCCGACCGCATCCTCGAGCTGACCGAGGCCGTCTCTGCGCGCGAGATGCGCGAGCAGCTGCTCGACACGATGGAGCTCGAGCGCGAGCGCGGCATCACGATCAAGGCGCAGGCCGTCCGCGTCGCGTGGAAGGGGTACGAGCTCAACCTCATCGACACGCCCGGCCACGTCGACTTCACCTACGAGGTGTCGCGCTCGCTCCAGGCGTGCGAGGGGGCGCTGCTCGTCGTGGACGCGGCGCAGGGGATCGAGGCGCAGACGCTCGCCAACGCGTACCTCGCGATCGAGAACGGCCTCGAGATCGTCCCGGTGGTGAACAAGATCGACCTGCCGCAGGCGGATCCCGACGGCGCCTCGGTCGAGGTCGCCGACCTGCTCGGCGACGACCCGGCGCGCGTGCTCCGAATCTCGGCGAAGACCGGCGTCGGCGTCGAGGAGGTGCTCGACGCGGTCGTCGAGCGGGTGCCCGCCCCGGCCGGCGACCCGGACGCCCCGCCGCGCGCGCTCGTCTTCGACTCCTCCTACGACCAGTACCGCGGCGTGGTCGCGTTCGTCCGCGTCGTCGACGGCGCCTTCTCGACGCGCGACGCGCTGCGGACGATGGCGACCGGCACGCGCTTCGACGCGGAGGAGCTCGGCTTCTTCTCGCCCACGATGACGCCGGTCGACTCGCTGTCGGCGGGCGAGGTCGGCTACGTCGTCACCGGCCTCAAGGACGTCTCGCGACTCCGCGTCGGCGACACGATCACCTCGGTGGCGCGGCCGGCCGCCGAGCCGCTGCCCGGCTACAAGGACGTGAAGCCGATGGTGTTCGCGGGCCTCTACCCGACCGACTCGGACGACTACCCGGAGCTGCGCGACGCGCTCGAGAAGCTGAAGCTGAACGACGCGGCGCTCGTCTACGAGCCGGAGACCTCGCAGGCGCTCGGCTTCGGTTTCCGCTGCGGCTTCCTCGGCCTCCTGCACATGGAGATCGTCCGCGAGCGGCTCGAGCGGGAGTTCGACCTCGACCTGCTCGTCACCGCGCCCAACGTCGCCTACCGCGTGCTCGAGCGGGGCGCCGGCTGGCGCGAGGTGCACAACCCGGCCGAGTTCCCGCGCGAGGTGGAGGAGGTCGAGGAGCCCTACGTGCGCGCCTCGATCATCGTCCCCAAGGAGCACGTCGGCGCCGTGATGGAGCTGAACAACGAGCGGCGCGGCACGTTCGGAGCGCTCGAGTACCTCTCGCCCGAGCGCGTCCACCTCACCTACGAGCTGCCGCTGGCGGAGATCGTGCTCGACTACTTCGACCAGCTGAAGTCGCGGACGCGCGGCTACGCGTCCTTTGACTACGACCTCGCCGGCTTCAAGCCCGGCAACCTCGTGCGCGTCGACGTGCTCGTCGCGGGCGATCCCGTGGACGCGCTCTCGCTGATCGTGCACCGCGACTTCGCCTACGAGCGGGGGCGGCTGCTCGTGGAGAAGCTGCGCGAGGAGATCCCGCGGCAGCTCTTCGACGTCGCGATCCAGGCGGCGATCGGCTCGCGCGTGATCGCGCGGGAGACCGTGAAGGCGCGGCGCAAGGACGTGCTCGCGAAGTGCTACGGGGGCGACATCACCCGCAAGCGCAAGCTGCTCGAGAAGCAGAAGGCCGGCAAGAAGCGGATGAAGCAGGTCGGCATGGTCGAGGTGCCGCAGGAGGCGTTCCTCGCGGTGCTCAACATCGGCCAGGGCGGGCGCTCGTAGATGGCGCTCGAGATGCGCGACCGTGCGAGGCGCCGCTCGCCGCGACTCGAGGCGGGCAGCGAGCCGGTGAGCCGGGCCCGCCACCTCTACGTGCACCTGCCGTTCTGCGCGCGCCGGTGCGGCTACTGCGACTTCGTCACGGTGGTCGGGCGCCGCGGGCGGCACGCCGCCTACGTCGACGCGCTCCTGCGCGAGCTCGAGCTCGAGCGCGGTCTCCTCGCCGACGAGGTCGAGACCGTGTTCCTCGGCGGCGGCACGCCCACGTTCACGGCGCTGTCGGAGCTCGTGCGGCTGCTCGAGGCGCTGCCGCGCGCGGACGAGGTGACCGTCGAGGCGAACCCGGAGACGGTCACGCCCGCGCTCGCGCGCACGCTGCGCGAGGCGGGAGTCACGCGGGTCTCGCTCGGCGCGCAGACCTTCCGGCCGGAGCTGCTGCGCGTGCTCGAGCGAGTTGCCGGACCTGACGACGTCCGACGCGCCGTGCATCATCTTCGTGATGCCGGATTCGACAACATCTCGCTCGATCTCGTCTACGGGATCCCGGGCCAGAGCCCCTCCGACCTCGAGGCCGACCTCGGCGACGCGCTCGCGCTCGCGCCGGAGCATCTCTCCTGCTATGAGCTCGAGGCGAAGCCGGGGACGCGCTTCACCCACGCCTGGGGCGCGGAGCTGGCCCGCCAGGCCGACGCGATGGAGGACTACTTCGAGCGCGTCGTGGCCCGGCTCACCGGGGCCGGCTATCGCTGGTACGAGACGGCCAACTTCTGCCGCGAGGACGCGCAGGGGCGGGATCTGCGCGCGCGGCACAACCTGGCCTACTGGCTCGGCCGGGACTACCTCGGGCTCGGGATCGGCGCGGTTTCGACAATCGAGAACCGGCGTTGGCGGAACACGCCCCGGCTCGGGCGCTACCTGGAGGCGCTCGCCGCGGGACGGGCTCCCGAGCGCGAGGTGGAGCAGCTCGACGCCGACGTGCGGGCGCGCGAGCGGCTGATGCTCGGGCTGCGCCTCGATGAGCCGCTGCCGCTCGCGGGGATCGAGCACGCGCTCGACCCGGCGGGCCTCGCACGGATCGAGCGACTCGGGCTCGCCGAGCGCGCCGGCGCGGCGCTCGCGCTGACGACGCGCGGTCGGTTCCTCGGCGGCGCGGTCACCGCCGAGCTTCTCGCCTGACCTCCTGCGCAGACAGGGAGACCGGGGCGCGGCACGAACCCGCGTTCGGGCAGGGTAGGATTCCCCTGCAAATGCCGCTCGCGGTCGAGCTCACGCCTCGCCAGCAGGAGATCCTGCGCCACCTCGTCGAGGAGTACGTCGCCACGGGCCAGCCCGTCGGCTCGAAGACGCTCGTCGAGCGGTCCGGGCTGCCGGTGTCGCCGTCCACGGTGCGGGCGGAGCTCGCCGAGCTCGAGACGCTCGGGCTGCTCACGCACCCGCACACCTCGGCCGGGCGCGTCCCGACTGAGCACGGCTACCGGTGCTACGCCGACGGGCTGCTCGGCCGGCTGGAGCCGCACCCGCCGTCGTTCCCGCTCGACCTGAGCACCGTCAGCACCGAGGTCGAGTCGGCCCTCCAGGCGACGACGGAGATGCTCTCGCAGGTGACGCGCCTGCTTGCGCTCGTGTCGGCGCCCCCGCTCGAGGCGACGCACGTCCGTCACGTCGAGGTGCTGCTGCTCCAGCCGGAGCTCGTGATGGTGGTCGTCATCACGTCCGCCGGCGGCGTCTCGAAGCGGTTGTTCCACTTCGACGAGCCGGTCGACCTCGGCCTCGCGCAGTGGGCCGGCGACTACCTCAACGAGACCGTCTCCGGTCTCCAGCTCGGCACGGGGCTGCTCCGCCGCCGCTTCGAGGACCCGGGATTGTCCGCGCGCGAGCGTGCCTTCCTCGCGGCGCTGCGACCGGCGTTCGTGGAGCTCGTCTCCGCGGAGCAGCGCCTCTACGTGGGCGGCGCGGCCGACCTGCTCGGCGAGGTGCGCTCAGAGGAGCTGGACACCTACCGGAGCCTGTTCGAGCTGGTGGAGAAGCGGGCCGCCCTGCTCGAGGTGCTCGGCGAGCCGAACGATCTCCGGCGACCGTTCGTCCGCGTCGGGCACGAGCTCGACCATCCGGCGCTGCACGAAGTCGCGCTCGTCGGCGCCTGCTACGGGCTCGTCCATCGCGCGCTCGGCGCCGTCAGCCTCGTCGGCCCGGTGCGGATGGACTACGAGAAGGCGCTCGGCGCGGTGCGGTCGGCGGCGGTCGAGCTGTCCCGCTTCGTCGAGGCCATCTACGAGGAGGCGTGACGGGCGGGGCCTGACGCCGACGCTACCCTCTTCGGGGATGGCGACGACGGAGCGCGACTACTACGAGCTGCTCGGCGTCCCGCGCACCGCCGGCGAGGCCGAGATCAAGAAGGCGTTTCGCCGGCTCGCGCGCGAGCTGCACCCCGACGTCTCCGACGCTCCCGACGCGGAGGAGCGCTTCCGCGAGGTGGTCGAGGCCTACGAGGTGCTCTCGAAGCCCGAGACGCGCGAGCTGTACGACCGCTACGGGCACGCGGGCCTGCGCAGCGGCGGCTTCCAGCCCGGGCACTTCGACTTCGGCAGCCTCTCCGACCTCTTCTCCGCGTTCTTCGGCGACGACCTGCTCACCGGACGTCCGCGGCGGGCGCGCGGCGCCGACCTCGTCGCGACCGTCGAGATCGATCTGGTCGAGGCTGCCAGCGGGACCTCGCGCGAGGTGCCGTTCGAGGTGGCTGTTCAGTGCGGCCGCTGCGGCGGCGCCGGCGCCGAGCCCGGCAGCGCCATCGTCTCCTGCCCGCGCTGCGGCGGCGTCGGCCGGCTGCAGCACGTCTCGCGCAGCGTCTTCGGCGAGTTCGTCCGCACGCAGACGTGCCCTGCGTGCGCCGGCTCGGGCCGCAGGATCGAGACCCCGTGCACCGCGTGCCACGGCTCCGGACGGGTGCTCGAGGAGCGCACCCTCGAGGTCGACATCCCGGCTGGCATCCACGACGGCCAGCAGATCCGCCTCAGCGGCGAGGGTCACGCCGGCACGCTCGGCGCCCGGGCGGGCGACGTGTACGTCCAGGTGCGCGTCCGCGAGGACCCGCGCTTCGTCCGCGAAGGCGACGACATCTTCTCCACCGTCGACCTGACGATGACCCAGGCGGCGCTCGGCGCCACGGTCACGATCCCGACCCTCGACGGGGAGCGGAAGCTCGAGTTCGAGCCCGGCACGCAGCCCGGCCAGATCGTCCTTCTGCGCGGCCTCGGCATGCCGCGGCTGGAGGGGTTCGGCCGGGGTGACCATCGCGTCCTCGTGAACGTCCTCGTCCCGCGCCAGCTCAGCGACGAGCAGCGGCGCCTGCTCGAGGAGTTCGACCGCCACGCCGACGAGTCGACCTACCGGGCCGACGAGGGCTTCTTCGAGAAGCTGAAGAGCGTCTTCCGCTGAGGCGCGTCGTCGTACCCGGCGGGGAGGCGGAGCTGGCGCTCCTGCTCGACCTGTTCCCGCAAGGCGTGGAGGAGCTCGAGGACGGCTTCGCGGTCTACGTCGACGACGACGGCGGCGAGCGCGAGCTGCGCCGGCGCTTCCCCGACGCGACCTCCGCGCCGGTCGCCGCCGGGTGGGAGGACGCGTGGCGCGCCTTCCACCGCGGCGTCCGCGTCGGGCGGCTCTGGGTCGGACCGCCGTGGGAGACGCCTCCCACGGGAGCGCTGCCGGTCGTGATCGACCCGGGCCGCGCCTTCGGCACCGGAGGGCACCCGACGACGCGGCTCGCGCTCGAGCTGCTCCAGGAGCTCGAGCCCGCGTCGCTCCTCGACGTCGGCTGCGGCTCGGGCGTACTCGCGATCGCGGCGGCGAAGCTCGGCTTCGCGCCCGTGTCGGCGATTGACGTCGACGAGGCGGCGGTCGAGGCGACGGTCGCGAACGCGGCCGAGAACGGGGCGGAGGTGAGCGCCGCGCTCGCCGACGCGCTCGCCGACCCACTCCCCGAGGCGGACGTCGCCGTCGCGAACGTCGCGCTCGGGGTCGTGGAGGCGCTCGCGCTCCGGCTTGAGAGCCGCCTGCTCGTCGCCTCTGGCTACCTCGAGCGCGACGAGCCCCGTCTCGACGGCTGGCGTCTCCGCGCGCGCCGCACCGCGGACGGCTGGGCCGCCGACCTGCTCGAGCGCGAGTGGCGCGGCGCGGCGCGCTGAGCAGGCCGCGGGCGACCGCGCGCCGGTCGTCGCCGGGCTCGCCCGTCTACGATTCCGCGCCATGGCGACGTTCTCGGTCCGCTTCCTCGGCTGCAAGGTCTCGCACGTCGACGCGCACGCGGTGCGCGAGCGGCTGCTCGCGGACGGGCACGTCGAGCGCGACGGCGCCGCCGACGTCGCCGTCGTCAACACCTGCTGCGTCACGCACGAGGCGGTGTCGAAGTCGCGCAAGGAGGTCGCCCGCGCCGCGCGCACGCACCGCCGCGTCTACGTCACCGGCTGCGGCGCCAACCTCGCCGCCGACGCGTTCGCCGGGCTCCCGGACAACGTCGTCGTGGTCGCGAAGCGCAGCGAGGAGACGCCCGCCTTCGTCGCAGGCGACGTCGGCGCGATCGGCTGCGTCCACTCGGACGCGCGCCTCGACCGCGTCCGCGCGTTCGTGAAGGTGCAGGACGGCTGCTCGTTCGCGTGCAGCTTCTGCGTGATCCCGCTCGTGCGCGGCCCCTCGCGCAGCCGCCCCGCCGCGTCGGTGCTCGCCGAGATCCGGCGCCGCGTCGCGCAGGGCCACCGCGAGATCGTCCTCACCGGCATCAACCTCGGCTGCTATCGCGACCGCGAGGCCGGCTACGACCTGCCGCGGCTCGTGCGCGAGGCCGGCGCGACGCCCGGGCTCGAGCGGCTCCGCCTCTCCTCGATCGAGATCAACCACGTGAGCGACGCGCTCGTCGCCGCGCTGCGCGAGACGCCGACCGTCGGGCGGCACCTGCACGTCCCGCTCCAGTCCGGCGACGACGCCGTCCTGCGCGCGATGGGCCGCCGCTACACCGTCGCCACCTACCTGCGCCGTCTCGCGCCTCTCCAGGAGGAGCTCAATCTGACGAGCGACGTGATCGTCGGCTTCCCGACCGAGGACGAGCGCGCGTTCGAGAACACGCTCCGCACCGTGCGCGAGGCGGGGCTGACGAAGATCCACGTCTTCCCGTACTCGCCGCGGCCGGGCACCGTCACCGCCGGCGAGGACGCCGTGCCGCCGCAGGTGAAGAGGGAGCGCGCCGCCCGCCTGCGCGCCGCCTCGCACGAGGCGTGCCTCGCCCGCTGGCGGACGAAGGTCGGCCGCGACGACGTCGTCCTCGTCGATCGGCCCGGGCGAGGCTACGGCGACGACTACTCACCCTGGCTCGTCGACCCGTCGGCGCCGGTCGGCGAGCTGCTGCGCGTCCGCGGCGCCGCCGTCTCGGAGGAGGGGATTCTCGCTGCCTGACGACTGCCTGTTCTGCCAGCTCTACCGCGAGGGCGATCACGTCGCCGCCACCGACGGCTTCGTGGCCATCCGCGACATCAACCCGCAGGCGGAGACGCACCTGCTCGTCCTGCCGGAGCGCCACGTCGCCTCCTTCCACGACATCTGCGAGTTCCCGGCCGACGAGGCCAAGCGGATGCTCGACTTCGTCGCCGAGGTCGCTGCACAGGAGGGGCTCACCGACTACCGTGTCGTCGTCAACGCGGGAAGCGGGGCGGGACAGACGATCTTCCACCTGCACTGGCACGTGCTGAGCGGAGGGCTGACCGGGAGGATGGTGTGAGCCTGATCGAGGAGATCGAGGGCGAGCTGAAGGAGGCGATGCGCGCACGGGACGCCGAGCGGCGCGATGCGCTGCGCCTGATCCTCAACGCGCTCAAGAGCTCCGAGAAGGAGCTCCAGCGGCCGCTCACCGAGAACGAGGAGCTGCAGGTGCTGCAGCGCGAGCGCAAGCGCCGGATCGAGGCGGCCGAGGCGTTCCGGGCGGGCGGACGCGAGGAGCAGGCAGCCGCGGAGGAGCGCGAGCTCGCGATCCTCGAGGAGTTCATGCCCGAGCCGCTCTCCGAGGAGGAGATCGAGGAGATCGTCGACGACGTGATCGCGGAGGTCGGCGCCACGAGCATGGCCGACCTCGGCCGCGTGATGGCCGACGTGATGCCCCAGGTCGCCGGTCGCGCCGACGGCTCGCTCGTCAGCCAGATCGTCAGGGAGAAGCTCGCGTAGCCGCAGCGCGAGACGCTCCGAGTCTCGCGCTGCGGCGAACGAGCTGCACGCGGCCGAGAGCGCGGCCCCGCCCCATGTTGCGGATGTGTCACGAGTCTTCCGCACGGGGTCAGACCCGGGTCAGACCCCGTTACGAGAGTGTTGCGGCTGGGACACGTCTCTTCGAGCCATGTCCGGTAACTGTTACCGGGCGTGGCCGGAAGCCGTGTGCCACGACAGATCACCGCGCGACGAGGCGGTTCCCCGCGGCCGGACGTCAGACGCGCCGGAGCGCGGCAAAGGCGTCCGCGTAGCGGCAGCCGGGAGGCGGCCGTTACGCGCACGCGAGCCAGTCGCCAACTATCCGTCACAAACGCACGACCACGCGCGACACGAGCTGCGCGTACACGTACGAGACGAGCCCCGAGCAGTCGAACCCGGACGGGCTCGCGCCGCCCCAGACGTAGGGGACGCCGAGGTAGCGGGTCGCGATCTCGGCCGCCTGCGGGTGCCCGGCGCCCGAGGAGGGCGCCACCGGGACGGGCGCAGGTGGGCCTCGCAACCTCGCGAGAGAATCCGCGCCACCGAAGACCGGCGCGTCTCCGGTGGTCCGAGACGAGCGCTCCGCGCGGCGCGGCTCCTACACTGACCGCGTGCAGGAGGTGCTCGACGTCTCCAACGAGGTCGCGGCCGAGCTGGCCGGGATCGGCGACGGCGTGCTCGAGGCGCTGCGCGACCGGCTCGGGTGCGGCGTGAGCCTGCGCGGCAACCGGCTGACGCTCGACGGCGAGGACGCGAAGGTCGCGGAGGCGCGCGCCGTGGTCGAGGAGCTCGTCGAGCTCGTCGAGGGCGGCCAGGAGGTCGCCGCCGGCACCGTCGACGCGATCCTCAACGCCATCGACCAGGCGCAGGACGTGCACGCCATCTTCGAGGACGTCGTCTGGTCGCACCGCGGCAAGCGGATCACGCCGAAGACGGTCACGCAGAAGCGCTACGTCGACGCGATCCGCCGCTACACCGTCACCTTCGGCATCGGCCCGGCCGGCACCGGCAAGACGTACCTCGCGATCGCGCTCGCCGTCGCCGCGCTCTCCGAGCGCCAGGTCGGCCGCATCATCCTCACCCGCCCCGCGGTCGAGGCCGGCGAGCGGCTCGGCTTCCTCCCCGGCGACGTGCTCGCGAAGGTCGACCCGTACATGCGCCCGCTCTTCGACGCGCTCTACGACACGATGGACCCCGAGAAGCTGAACGCGTTCATGGAGCGCGGCACGATCGAGGTGGCGCCGCTCGCGTTCATGCGCGGCCGCACCTTGAACGACAGCTTCGTCATCCTCGACGAGGCGCAGAACACCTCGCCGGAGCAGATGCAGATGTTCCTCACCCGGCTCGGCTTCGGCTCGAAGATGGTCGTCACCGGCGACGTGACGCAGATCGACCTGCCCCGCGACCAGGCGTCCGGCCTGATCCAGGTGCAGGACGTCCTCGACTCCGTGGACGGCATCGCCTTCGTCCGCTTCGGGCACGAGGACGTCGTGCGCCACAAGCTCGTGCAGCGGATCGTCGAGGCGTACAAGCGGCACGCCGAGCAGACCGGGACGCAGCGCAGCCGGTGACACGTCGGTGATCGAGGTCGAGGTCGAGAACCGGTCCGGCGTCGAGGTCGACGAGGCCGGCGCGGTCGAGCTGGCGCGGCGCGTGCTCGCGGCGGAGGGCGTCGACTCGGGCGAGCTCGGACTCGTCTTCGTCACGCCGGCGGAGAGCCGCGCGCTGAAGTCCGAGCACCTCGGGATCGACGAGCCGACCGACGCGCTCGCGTTCCCGATCGACGGGCTCGACGCGCTCCCGGAGGGGCTGCCGCGGCAGCTCGGGGACGTCGTCGTCTGCCCCCAGGTCGTCGGCGCGGAGTGGCGCGCGCCGCTCGTGCACGCGCTCCTGCACCTGCTCGGCTACGACCACGGCCCGGAGATGGAGGCGCGGGAGGCGGCGCACCGATGACCGTGACGAGCCCCCGGCGGGAGGGGGAGGAGCGGCGTGAGCGCGCTCTGCGCAGACCCGCCCCCGCTCCGGGGCGCGCGCCGTCGCTGCTCGACAGCTTCAACTACGCCGTCGAGGGGATCATCCACGTCCTGCGCACGCAGCGGAACCTGCGCATCCACGTCGCGATCGCGATCGGCGTGCTCGCGGCGGCGATCGCGCTCGGCGTCGAGCGGCTCGAGCTGATCGCGCTCCTGCTCGCGATCGCGTTCGTCCTCGTCGCGGAGATGGTCAACTCGGCGATCGAGGGCGCGATCGACGTCTCCACCACCTCGTTCGACCCGAACGCGAAGCTCGCCAAGGACATCGCCGCGGGCGCGGTGCTGATCGCCTCGATCACCGCGGTCGGGATCGGCTACCTCGTGTTCGCGCACGCCGCCGCGCACCGGACGACGCGGCTGCTCGACCGCGTCCGCGACGCGCCGGCGGAGATCACGCTCGTCGCGCTCGTGCTCGTCACGCTCGTCGTCATCGCGACGAAGGCGTGGACGGGCCGCGGCACGCCCCTGCGTGGCGGGCTTCCGTCCGGCCACGCCGCGCTCGCCTTCGCCGGCTGGATGGCGGCCACCTACGTGATCGGCGACGACCACCGCTTCCTCGTCTCCTCGCTCACGTTCGTCATGGCGCTGCTCGTCGCGCAGACCCGGGTCGAGGCGGGCGTCCACTCGGCGCTCGAGGTCTTCTACGGCGGCGCGCTCGGCGCGCTCGTCACCCTCGCCGTCTTCCAGGTGCTCTCGTGACCGGGGAGGAGCTCGTGCGGCGGGCGGAGGCGGCGGCCGCGAACGCGTACGCGCCCTACTCGCGTTACCGCGTCGGCGCGAGCCTCCTCGTGCGCGACGGGCGGGTCTTCGACGGCGTCAACGTCGAGAACGCCGCGTACCCGCTCGGGGTGTGCGCGGAGCGGACGGCGATCGCGCAGGCGGCGAGCGAGGGGCTGCGACCGGGCGACCTCGCGGCGATCGGCGTCACCGCCTCGCCGTGCGGCGGCTGCCGGCAGTGGCTGCACGAATGGCGCGTCGAGCGCGTCTTCTTCCGGCGCGACGACGGCACGATCGCGGAGTACGCGCCGGGCGAGCTCCTGCCCGACACGTGGAACCTGCCGGAGGGATGAGGTCGGGATTCGTCGCCGTTGCTGGGCGGCCGAACGTCGGCAAGTCGACGCTCGTGAACGCGCTCTGCGGCGGCAAGGTGGCGATCGTCTCCGACAAGCCGCAGACGACGCGGCGCCGCATCTTCGGGATCGCGAACGGCGACGACTACCAGCTCGTGCTGGTCGACCTGCCCGGGTTCCAGCGCCCGCGGGACGAGCTGACGGAGCGGATGCAGCGCACCGTGGACGCCTCGTTCGAGGACGTCGAGGCCGTCCTCTTTGTGCTGTCGGCGCGCGAGCGGATCGGCGCGGGCGACCGCTTCATCGCCTCGCGCGTCTTCGCGCTCGGCGTGCCCGTGGTGATCGCGCTCAACAAGGTCGACCGGCTCAAGCCGGCGCACATCGCCCAGCAGATGGCGGCGGCGGCGCGGCTCGGCGACTTCCACGCGCTGCACCCGGTGAGCGCCAAGACCGGCGACGGCGTCGGCGACCTCCGCGCCGAGCTCGTCGACCTGCTCCCGGAGGGGCCGGCCTACTTCCCGCAGGAGCAGCGCACCGATCTGCCGCTCGAGCTGCAGGTCGCGGAGCTGGTGCGCGAGAAGGCGCTGTGGCTGACGCGCGACGAGGTGCCGCACGCGATCTCGGTCGAGGTCGAGGAGCTGGGGGAGAAGGTGGTGCGCGCGTCGATCCTCGTCGAGACCGAGTCGCAGAAGCAGATCGTCGTCGGCAGGGGCGGGGCGATGGTCAAGGAGATCGGCACGCGCGCCCGGCCTGAGATCGAGGCGCTGCTCGGGCGGCGGATCTTCCTCGACCTCAAGGTCAAGGTGCGCCCCCGCTGGCGGCGCGACGCCGCGCTCCTGGAGCGCCTCGGCCTGTAGAGGCCTCTCGCCCCCCGGCGCGGGCGGCGAGGGTGTCCGCGGCTCGCTAGGAGGCCGAGCCGGCCGCGGCGGGAACCGGGTCGCTCTCGAGGCGTTGCCCCGTCTGGGGGTCGAAGTAGTGGAGGCGCGACGGGTCGACGGCGAGCGTCAGGCGCTCGCCCGGTCGGGCCGATGTCGCCGGGTCGACCCGCGCGGTGAACAGCGCCCCGCCGACGGCGAGCAGCGTCTCCTCGTCGCCGGCAGCCTCCCGCGCCTCGCCCACGTCCACGGGAGGCGCGTCGACGGCGAAGATCACGTGCGTGTCGGCGCCGAGCTCCTCCACGACCTCGACACGGACCTCGATTCGCGGCAGCGACGGGTCGGCGAAGGCGGCGTCCTCGAGCGCCTCCGGCCGCAGGCCGGCGATCACCCGCCCGCGCGGCGGCGAGACCTCGCGCGGGAGCGGGATGCGGAAGCCGCCGAACGCGAGCGCGCCGTCCTCGATCTCCGCCTCGACGAGGTTCATGGCCGGCGAGCCGATGAACGCGGCCACGAACAGGTTGGCCGGGCGGTTGTACAGCGTCTGCGGCGTGTCCACCTGCTGGATGCGGCCGTCGCGCATCACCGCGACGCGTTGGCCGAGGGTCATCGCCTCGATCTGGTCGTGCGTCACGTAGACCGTCGTCGTCGCGAGCCGGGCGTGCAGCGCCGCGAGCTGCGCCCGCATGCTGACGCGCAGCTTCGCGTCGAGGTTCGAGAGCGGCTCGTCCATCAGGAACGCCTTCGGCTCGCGCACGATGGCGCGGCCCATCGCCACGCGCTGGCGCTGCCCGCCCGAGAGCGCGGCGGGGCGCCGGTCGAGCAGCCGCTCCAGCCCGAGCATCTCCGCCACTCGCTGCACGCGGCGCGCGATCTCGTGCTTCGGGGTCTTGCGCACCTTGAGGCCGTAGCCGAGGTTCTCCCGCACCGTCATGTGCGGGTAGAGCGCATACGTCTGGAACACCATCGCCACGTCCCGGGCGCGCGGCGGGAGGTCGGTCACGTCGCGGCCGTCGATCTCGACGCGCCCCTCGCTCGCCTCCTCGAGGCCAGCGATCACGCGCAGCAGCGTCGACTTGCCGCAGCCCGACGGGCCCACGAGCACGAGGAACTCGCCGTCGCCGATCTCGAGCGAGACCCGGTCGACGGCCACGACGTCGCCGCCGAACACCTTGCTCACGTTGTCGAGGAGGATCTCGGCCACGGCCGTACCCTTGATCTATACCGACACCGAGCCAGGAATTCAATGGCATTGACCACTTGCGAGACCGGCTCTATAGTCGAAGCGCGAAGGCCTCATGAGCGCGAAGCCGAGGATCACCAAGCAGAGCCACGCCAAGCAGCAGGTGCTGGAGCTGATCGAGCGGCTCGGCGTGGGCGCCGCGATTCCCTCCGAGCGTCAGCTGAGCGCGGATCTCGGCGTGTCGCGGCTCACGATCCGCGCGGCCCTCGACGATCTCGCGCGCGAGGGCTACCTCGTGCGGCGTCGCGGCAGCGGCACCTACGTGCAGCAGCCGAAGATCTCGCAGCAGCTGACGATGACGTCGTTCAGCGAGGACATGCGCCGGCGCGGGATGACGCCCGGCAGCCGCACCCTCTCGCTGACGCGGCAGCTCGCGGGCGCGCGGCTCGGGCGCTTCCTCAACGTGTCGCCGAGCGAGCCGATCGTCGTCGCGAAGCGGCTCCGGCTGGCGGACGGCGCCTCGATGGCGATCGAGACGCTCCACATCCCGGAGTCGGTCGTGCCGGGGCTGGCGGCGAAGGACCTCGACGGCTCGTTCTACGAGCTGCTGCGTACGAAGTACGGCATCGAGATCGCGAGCGGCACGCAGACGATCGAGCCGACGGTGACGAACGAGGAGGAGTCGGTCGCGCTCGGCGTGCCGCTGCACTCACCGGCGTTCCTGTTCGAGCGGACGAGCCGCGACGCGACGGGGCGTACGCTCGAGTACGTGCGCTCGATCTACCGCGGCGATCGCTACCGCATCGTCACCGAGCTGACGAGCGGTTAGCGGACCGGGGCCGCTGCGGGCCGTCCTCCCACCGACCCTTGACAGAGGTGGTCTTGTGTGGGACAGTCCTGCCGTGGCCAACTGGTATAGACCAATAGGCGCTTCGACCGACGCGCTCGCTTCCGCCGGCCACGCGGACACAGGCGCGTCACGGTCGCGCGTCGGCGGCTCGAGGAGAATGCAATGAGATCACGAGTCTTCGTGGCGCTCCTGGCAGCCGTCGCGCTCGGGGTCGTCGCGGCGACCGCGAGCGCGGCCGGCTCGCGCCAGGCTGCCAACAGGCTGACGGTGTGGCTCCAAGTCGACGCCCAATCCGGCTGGCCGGATGTCGTCGCCAACGCGAACCAGCAGTTCGAGCGCGACCATCCCGGCTGGACGGTCGACGTCCAGTACCAGAACTGGGGCGACCACCTGCAGAAGCTCGACGCGGCGCTCGCCGGCGGCACCGCTCCCGATGTGGTGGAGATGGGCAACACCGAGATGACCAAGTACATGGCCGCGGGGGCGTTCGCCGACCTCACCGGCAGCAAGTCGAAGTTCGCTAACTCCGGCTCGTGGCTGAAGGGTCTCGCCAGCTCGGCGACCTACCGCGGCAAGCTGTTCGGCGTCCCGTACTACGCGGGATCGCGCGTCGTCACCTACCGGACCGACCTGTTCAAGAAGGCCGGCATCACCAAGCTGCCGACCAGCCTGGCGGAGCTGACCGCCGACGCACGGAAGCTGCTCGACCGCAACAAGCAGAGGGGCTTCTCGCCGATCTACATCGCCGGCACCGACTGGTACGTGGCGATGAGCTTCGTCTACGACTACGGCGGCTCGATCGCGCGCACCTCGGGCGGGAAGTGGTACGGCAACCTCGACTCGAAGCGCTCGATCGCCGGGCTGAACGCGTACAAGCAGTTCTTTCTCGCCGTCTCGCGGGCGAGCAAGACCACCGACGAGATCCACCCGAACCCTTACGACGTGTACGCGCAGGGGCTCGCCGGGGCGATGCTCGGCCCGAGCTGGTTCAGCTGCTGCGTCGGCAAGTACAAGAACGTGACGGCGCAGTTCGTGATGCCGAGCCACGTGAAGGGCCAGCCGATGCCGGGGTTCCTCGGCGGCTCCGACCTCGCGGTGCCGGTGGGAAGCTCGCACCAGTCGGCCGCGGTGGACTGGATCGCGGACTTCACGAGCACCGAGAGCGAGAAGGCGCTCCAGGCGAAGGGGAACATCCCGAACGCGACGAACCTGCTCGGCGCGAGCGTGAACGAGCGGGCGGCGGCGCGCAGCTGGTTCGTGCCGACCGCGAAGCACTGGGTCGACGTCGAGAACGGGAACATCCTCCGCAACATGCTGGCGCAGATCCTCACGGGCAAGCTGAGCGTCAAGCAGGCGGCCTCGTCCGCGAGCGACAACATCACCCGCGTCCTCAACCAGTCGTAACCGGAGCCGGACGCCGGGACAGCCCATGCTCGGCAGCCGACTCACGCCCGACGCGGCGATCGCCGGGGCCCGGCCGGGGCCCCGGCGCCGCGTCTCGCGGGCTCGCGTCGCGCGCGGGGCGACGCCGTACCTGCTCCTCCTCCCGGTCGCGGTCGCGATCGGCGCGATCCTCGGCTACCCGCTCGTCGACCTCGTCCGGCTCTCGTTCCAGCGCTACGGCCTGTTCGAGCTGATCCGGCACTCCGGCAGCTGGGTCGGCGTCGCCAACTACTCGTCCGTCCTGCGCGACGGCGTCTTCTGGCACACGCTGCTGCGCACGGTGGTCTTCACGGCCGCCAACGTCGGGCTGACGATGGTGCTCGGAACGCTGCTCGCGCTGCTGCTCGTGCGCGTCAGCGCCTGGGCTCGCGTCGTCCTGACGGCCGGACTCGTGCTCGTCTGGTCGATGCCGGTCGTCGTCGCCGTGCAGGTCTGGTACTGGATGACGAACTTCCAGAACGGGGTCGTCAACTACGTGCTCACGAGCCTCGGCGTCGGCGACTTCTTCCAGCACGACTGGTACGCGACGACGTTCTCGCAGCTCGCGCTCGTCACCACCCTCATCGTGTGGGGCGCGCTCCCGTTCGTCGCGATCACCGTGTACGCGGCGCTGGCGCAGGTGCCGCACGAGCTCGTCGAGGCGGCCCAGATCGACGGCGCCGGGCCGCTGCGCGTCTTCCGCGACGTGACCGTGCCCGTGCTGCGGCCGGTGCTCCTGATCCTGACGAGCCTCTCGATCATCTGGGATTTCGGCGTGTTCACCCAGCCCTACCTGCTCATCGGGCAGTCGAAGATCACGCCCGGCAACTACCTGATGGGCATCTACCTGTTCGAGGAGGGCTACTTCCGCGGCGACTACGGGCGGGGCGCCGCGATCGCGATCCTCATGCTGCTGATCGTCGCCGCTCTCAGCGTCGTCTACGTGCGGCGCATGGCGCGGATGGGGGAGGAGGCAACGTGAGCGCCGCGGCCGGCGCTGTGCGGGCGAGGCGGCGGCGCAAGCGGCTCCGCCGCGCCGGCTGGAACGCGATTGCGCTCGCCGTCTTCGCGGCGATGGTGTTCCCCGTCTACTGGATGGTCGCGACGGCGTTCAAGTCGGACGACGAGATCGTCGGGCTGACCCCGACCTGGCTGCCGGAGCATCCGACGCTCGCGCACTTCCGCGCCGCCGTGGAGAAGCCGTTCTTCTGGACGGACGTGAAGAACAGCCTGATCGTCGTCAGCGTCACCGTCGCCGTCTCGATCGTGCTCGCGTTTCTCGCCGCGGTCGCGCTCGCGAAGTACCGCTTCACCGGCCGGAAGCTCTTCGTCGTGCTCGTGATCGGGATCCAGATGCTGCCGCAGACCGCGCTCATCATCCCGCTCTACGTCGTGCTGGCCCGCTACCGCCAGGTGAACGCGCTGAGCGGCGTCGTTCTCACCTACATGACCTTCGTGCTGCCGTTCTCGGTCTGGACGCTGCGCGGCTTCATCATCGGCATCCCCAAGGAGCTCGAGGAGGCGGCGATGGTGGACGGGAGCACCCGCCTCGGCGCGTTCGTGAAGATCCTGCTGCCGCTCGTCGCGCCCGGGCTCGTCGCGACGTCGGTCTTCGCCTTCATCCAGAGTTGGAACGAGTACATCTTCGCCCGCGTTCTGCTCAACGACCAGGCGAAGCAGACGGTGACCGTGTGGCTCTCGTACTTCTACGGCACGAGCCGCCACATCGACTGGGGCGCGCTGATGGCGGGCTCGACGCTGACGGCGATCCCTGTCGTCATCTTCTTCCTGCTCGTGCAGCGGAGGATCGCGTTCGGGCTGACCGCGGGGGCCGTGCGAGGATAGAACCATCGTTTCCAGGCGGAGAGAAGTGGTATTGACCAAGTTGGAGAGCTGTGATTGGATCGAGGCGGCGGGGAGAGCGACCCTGGACGTGACCCTCCATCGGCGCGACCCGGCCGCCGAGCCGGCGGTTGGGCTGTGGGCGGTCCGGGGGGAGCCGGGCGCGTGAGCGCAGGCTGCTCCTACTTCGGCGTTCGCGTGCCGCGCCACGTGCGGCGCGACATGACCGATCTCGCCGCGCGCGGCTACACGGGCGTCCTGCACACGTTCTCCGAGAACGATCTCGCGTACTACCGCGGCACGATGGTAGAGATCGTGGCCGCCTCCCACGCCGAGGGGCTCCTCGTGCAGGCGAGCCCGTGGGGGCTCGGCCGGACCTTCGGCGGCGAGGCCGAGAGCCGCTGGGTCGCCTTCCATCCGGAAGAGTGCCAGGTGCTCGACGACGGGCGCCGCGTCGCCGCCGCCTGCCTCAACAGCCCCGCATACCGCGCCTTCTGCCGCGAGTGGGCCGACTGGGCGCTCGAATGCGGCGTGGACGCGATCTTCTGGGACGAGCCCGCATGGGTCGTGCCGCGCCACGTCGGGATCGACGATCCGGCCCGCTGGACGTGCCGATGCCGGCACTGCGCCGAGCGCTTCGGCGGTGAGCTGCCGACGGAGCTCACGCCGGAGGCGCAGACCTTCCGCGAGGCGTCGGTGATCGACTTCCTGCGCGAGATGACGGCGCACGTCGCCGCCCGCGGTGGCCGGAGCACGATCTGCCTGCTCCCGGCGACCGAGGGTATGCACGGCCTCGCCGACTGGGACGCCGTCGCCTCGCTCCCCGGCCTCGCCACGCTCGCCACCGACCCGTACTGGAAGCACTGGGGCGAGCCCGCGGAGACGTTCGTGCGCCGGTTCGCGCGGCTCGTGCGCGAGGTCGCCGAGCGGCACGGCGTCGCCGCGCAGCTCTGGCTGCCGAGCTTCGGGCTCTCCCGCGAGGACGTTCCGCAGCTCGAGGCGGCGGTGGCGGCCGCCCGCGAGGAGGGCGTCGACGACCTGTGGACGTGGGGCTACGAGGCGTGCCGGCACATGAGCGCGCTCGCGACCGAGGACGCGCCGCTCGTCTGGGAGGCGGTGAGCGCCGCGCTCACGCGGCGACCGCAGCAGCCGACCGAGGCGGCGCCGTCGCGCTTCGCCGACCTCGACCTGCGCCCGACGCGCGAGCTCGTCAGGCTGCTCAACGAGGAGGACGCGACGGTCCCGGCCGCGGTCGCCGAGGCGCACGATGCGCTCGCGACCGCGATCGACGCCATCGTCGAGCGAATGAGGCGGGGCGGCCGGCTCGTCTACGTCGGTGCGGGAACCTCCGGCCTTATCGCGGCGCTGGACGCCGCCGAGTGCGGTCCGACCTTCGGCTCGCCTCCCGGCGAAGTGCTCGCGCTCGTCGCCGACGGCGAGGCGGGCGAGGACGACGCCGCAGCAGCGAGGGAGCGGCTCGGGCGCCTTGCGCTCGGCCCCGACGACAGCGTCGTCGCGGTGAGCGCGAGCGGCTCGACGCCGTTCGCGCTCGGGGCGCTCGAGGCGGCGCGCGAGGCCGGCGCGCTGCGCGTCGCGGTGACGTGCGTGCGCGGGAGCGCGCTCGCGGCCCTCGCCGACCTCGAGGTCGCGACCGTGGTGGGGCCCGAGGTGCTGGCCGGCTCGACGCGGCTCAAGGCTGGGACGGCGCAGAAGCTCGTCCTGAACGCGATCTCGACGGTGACGATGATCCGGCTCGGGCGGACGTACGGCGGGCTGATGATCGCGGTGGCGCCGGAGAACGAGAAGCTGCGCGCCCGCGCGCGCCGCAACGTCGCCCTCGCGAGCGGCGCGGGCGAGGAGCAGGTCGCCGAGGCGCTCGCCGCGGCGGAGGGCGACGCGCGGGTGGCGCTCGTGTCGCTGCTGGCGCGCGTCGACGCCGCCGAGGCGCGCGCGCGGCTGGAGGCGGCGGGCGGCTCGGTGCGCGGCGCGATCGGGGGCGGCGCGTGAGGCTCGGCGTCGAGGCCGCGCTCGTCCGGGGCGAGCTCGTCCGCGGCGATGTCGAGGTGGACGGCGACCGCGTCGTCGCGGTGGGCCGCCTGCCTGCGGGGCGGGGCGGGATCGCGGTGCCGGGGTTCGTGGACGTCCAAGTGAACGGCTACGGCGGCGTCGACTTCCTCGCCGCGACCAGGGCCGACTACCGGCGCGCGGGCGAGGCGCTGCTCGCCGCCGGCGTGACCGCCTACCAGCCGACGTTCATCACATCGCCCGAGAGCACGATCGTGGAGGCGCTCCGGCAGCTGCCCGCGAACGGGCCCGGCCCGCGCGTGCTCGGCGCGCACCTCGAGGGGCCGTTCCTCTCCCCGGAGCGGCCGGGGGCGCATCCGCTCGAGCACCTGCGCGAGGCTGACGTCGGCCTCCTCGACCGGCTCCTCGACGGCGGCCGCGTGACCGAGATGACGCTCGCGCCGGAGCTGCCCGGCGCGGACGCGCTGATCGCCCGGCTGCGCGAGCGCGGCGTCGTCGTCTCGGCGGGTCACACGAACGCCACCGCCGCGGAGGCGCACCGGGCGTTCGACCTCGGCGTCACCGGCGTCACGCACGTGTTCAACGCGATGCGGCCGTTCCGGTCGCGCGACCCGGGGATCGCGGGCGTCGCGCTGACGCGCCCCGACGTCGTCGTGAAGGTGATCGTCGACGGGTACCACCTCGCCGACGAGACCGTCCGGCTGGTGTGGGCGTGCGCCTCGGGTCGGATGGTGCTGATCTCGGATGCGATCGCCGCCGCCGGCGCGGGAGGCGGCACCTTCCAGCTCGGCGAGGTGGAGGTCGAGGTGTCTGCGGACGCCGCGCCGAGGCGCGAGGACGGGACGCTCGCCGGCACGGTGCTGACGATGATCGACGCGGTGCGGAACCTGCACGCGCTCGGCATCCCGCTCGAGGACGCGATCGGCGCCGCGACGGTCGCGCCGGCGGCGTTCCTCGGTCGCGCCGACGTCGGCGTGCTCGAGCCGGGCGGGCCGGCGGACGTCGTCGTGCTCGACGACCGGCTCGAGATCGCGAGCGTCCTCTGCGCGGGGGAAGCCGGTGTCGTGGCTCGAGGCTGAGCTGCGCGAGCAGCCGGAGGCGCTGGCGCGCCTGCTGGAGCGGGCGACGGCGACGGCGCGCGCCGCGGCGGCCGCGTTCCGGCGGCCGGACGTGGGCTACGTCCTCGTCGCCTCGCGCGGCAGCTCCTCCAACGTCGCCCGCTACGCCCAGTACCTGCTCGGCCGCGCGCACCGCGTGCCGGTGGCCTTCGCGACGCCGTCGCTCTACACGATCTACGGGCAGCCGCCGAGGCTCGACGGCGCGATCGTCGTCGGCATCTCGCAGTCCGGCGCCTCGCCGGACGTCGTGGCGGTGCTCGCGGAGGCGCGCGCCCAGAGGCGGCCCACGCTCGCCATCACCAACGACCCGAGCTCGCCGCTCGCGGAGACAGCCGACATCGTGCTGCCGATCGAGGCGGGGCCGGAACGCGCGGTGGCGGCGACGAAGACGTACCTCAACTCGCTCGGCGCCGTCGCCCTGCTCTTCGCGGAGATCGGCGACGACGCGCGAGCGCGCGCGGAGCTCGCCCGGATGCCGGAGGCGCTCGAGGCGCAGATCGCGCTCTCGCTCGGCGAGTCGCCGCCGCTCGAGGAGTACCGGGACGCGGTCGGCGCGACCGTCGTCGCGCGCGGCATCAACTACGGCACCGGCTTCGAGATCGCGCTCAAGATCCGCGAGCTCTCCGGGCTCGTCACCGAGGCGTACTCGCCGGCCGACCTGCTGCACGGCCCGATCGCGGCGATCGGCTCCGGCTGGCCGGTGCTGCTCGTGGCGCCGAGCGGCCCGGCGCGTCCGAGCGTGGAGGAAGTGGTGGCGCCGATCCGGGCGCGCGGCGCTCGTCTGCTCGCGATCTCCGATGTGAAGGCGGTCCTGCGGCGGGCGCACACGCGGCTGCCCCTCGTCGCGGGAGTGCCGGAGTGGCTGAGCCCGCTCACGGCCGTCGTGCCGGGCCAGGTGGCGGCGCTGCGGCTGACCGAGCTGCGCGGGCTCGATCTCGATCGCCCGCGCGGGCTGCGCAAGGTCACGCTGACGCGGTAGGCGACGCTCGTGCGGGCCTGCGCGTCACGCCTTGCGCAGCAGGACGAGGTCCTGGGTCGGGTTGCCGCGCGCTCCCTCCGGCTCCAGCTCGACGAGCGCGAAGCCGCGGGCGAAGACGTCGCGCAGGTAGGCCTCCGGGTGGTAGGCGCTGCAGAGGTTGGTGCCTGGGATGTCGCCCCAGCGGACGACGAGCTCGCCGCGCTCGAAGCGCTCGCGCTCGTCGGGGGCGAGGCGCCGCAGGTAGGAGCGGCCGTGCGTCGTCACGAGCAGCAGGCCGCCGGGGCGCAGCACCCGGCGCAGCTCGTCGCGCCACGCGAGCTGGAGCGGCTCCGTGAGGTGGGTGAAGACCGACAGCGCGTAGACGAGGTCGAAGCTCTCGTCGGCGAACGCGAGCGGCGGCTCGAGCGCGTTCGTCTCGAAGCGCGCGAACGGCAGGTTGCGGCGGCACCAGGCGACGGCGGGACGGCTCACGTCGGTGCCGGCGACGGCGCCGTGGAAGCCCTCCCAGTAGCGGGTGACCCGGCCGCAGCCGCAGCC
>JADGHP010000093.1 GCA_019683855.1 Thermoleophilia bacterium | reverse complement strand
CCGCTACGAGCACGAGACGACCGCCGGCGCCGCCGCGCTCGCGGCGGCGGGGGCGGGCGAGGCGACGGGCCGGGCAGGAGGCGCCGCCGCGGGCGCGGGTGGCGTCGCCCAGACGGTGCGGAGAAGCGCGGAGCGCAAGCTCGGTCGCAACGATCCCTGCTGGTGCGGCAGCGGCAAGAAGTTCAAGCGCTGCCACGGCGCGTAGGGCGCCGTTCGGCGGTCGGCGCAGAGGCGCTCCGCTCGATCTCATGGTCACGCCGCCGGGGGGTCGAGCTGCTCCATCACGGTCGCGGTTGACGATCAAGTATTCAAGTGATAACTTGATGAAGTGGCGAGCGGGACGGCGAAGGCGGCGTTGTTCGATGCGTTGGCGTCGGTTGCGCAGGCGCTCGGGAACGGCCGCCGCGCCGAGATCGTCGATCTGCTCGCGCAGGGGGAGCGCTCGGTCGAGGAGATTGCCTCCGAGATCTCGCAGAGCGTGGCCAACACCTCGCAGCACCTGCAGGTGCTCGCTCGCGCCGGCCTGGTACGTACCCGGCGTGAGGGGAAGCGCGTCTTCTATCGGCTGGCGAGCGAGCGGGTCGGCGACCTGTGGGCGGCGGTGCGCGATGTCGCGGTCCGGCATGTCGCCGAGGTCTCGGTGCTCGCCGACGAGTATCTGGGCGAGCGCGGCGAGGTCGAGCAGCTCTCGGCGTCCGAGTTGCGGGAGCGGCTCGCGCGTGGTGACGTCGTCCTGCTCGACGTGCGCCCCGAGCCGGAGTACCGGGCCGGCCACATACCCGGCGCGCGCTCTGCGCCACTACCCGAGCTGGAGGAGCTTGTGTCGACGCTACCGCGGCGGCGGGAGATCGTCGCCTACTGCCGCGGCCCCTATTGCGTCTATGCCGATGACGCGGTGCGGCTGCTGCGCCGCCGTGGTCTGAAGGCGCGCCGGCTCGATGTCGGGTTGCCGGAGTGGCGGCGGGCGGGCTTGCCGGTCGAGATCGCGAGTTAGAGGAGACCCCATGCTGTTGCGCCCGTTCCTGAATGACGCCGGTTCCTGTGCCAGCTACCTGTTCGGCTGCACGACCCATGACAAGCTCGCGGTTGTCGATCCGCACGCCGACCTCGTCGACGACTACCTCGCGACCGCCGCTGCGATCGGGGCGCCGATCGTCGCCGTGCTCGAGACGCATGTGCAGGCCGACCACGTCTCGGGACTGCCGGCGCTCGTCGAACGCGGCGCGACCGCCTACCTGCCCGCGGGAGCGAACGTCGAGTTCGACCACGTCCCGCTCGCAGACGGCGAGCGGATCGAGCTCGGCAACACCGTCGTCACCGCGATCGCGACGCCTGGACATGCGCCCGCGCACAACGCCTACGCGGTCGCGGACCGGCGGCGAGGTAGCGAGCAGCCGTGGCTCCTCTTCAGCGGCGACTCGCTGCTCATCGGCGACGTGGGCCGCCCAGACCTGCACGTCCCAGGCGATGCGCGCGGGCAGGCGCGGCTACTGCATGCGAGCCTCCGCCGACTGCTCGAGCTGCCCGATCACGTTGTCCTCTATCCGAGCCACTACGGCGGCTCGGTTTGCGGCCGCGGCCTCTCCGGTAACCCGTTCTCCTCGCTCGGGTTCGAGCGCGCGCACAACCGGCTGCTCGCACTCACCGATCCGGAGGCGTTCGCCGATGCGCTCCTCGCGGACATGCCGCCGCGACCGGCCGGGCAGGAGCGGATCGTCGCCGCCAACCGCGCCGGCAAGCTGGACGTCCCCGCGTGACCGGCATCCGCCTGGGTCTGCGCGCGAACGCGCGACAGTTCGCGCTCCTCGTCGGCCTGAACGCTCTCGTCGGCGGCATGGTCGGCCTCGAGCGCAGCGTGTTGCCGCTGGTCGGTAAGCAGGACTTCGGGTTGCGCTCGAGCGCGGCGATCCTCGCCTTCGTGATCGCCTTCGGCGCCGCCAAGGCGCTCGCCAACCTCGTCGCGGGCGACCTCGCCGAGCGGATCGGCCGCAAACGGCTACTCGTGCTCGGCTGGCTGGCCGCCCTGCCGGTGCCGCTGCTGATCGGGCTCGCCCCCTCCTGGTGGTTCGTCGTCGCCGCCAACCTCCTGCTCGGCGTCAACCAGGGGCTCGCCTGGTCAATGACGGTGGTGATGAAGATCGACCTCGCCGGCCCGCGCCGGCGCGGGCTCGCCCTCGGCCTGAACGAGGCGGCCGGCTATCTCGGCGTCGCCGCCACCGCCTTCGCGACCGGCGCGCTCGCCGCAAGCTACGCGCCGCGGACGATCGTCTGGAGCGGGGCGGCCGTGATCGCCGCGGTCGGCCTGCTCGCCAGTGTCTTGGCCGTGCGCGACACTGGCGCCCACGTCGCGCACGAGCAGGCCACGCACGGCGACGCCGGGCCCGGCCACCGCGGGCTCGGCGAGGCGTTCGCTCAGGCGAGCCTGCGCGACCCGATCCTGCGCGCGTGCAGCCAGGCCGGTCTCGTCAACAACCTGAACGACGCCCTCGCCTGGGGACTGGCACCGCTCTACCTGGCCGCGCACGGCGCGAGCGTGCACGAGATCGCGGCCGTCGCGGCCGCCTACCCGCTCGTCTGGGGCGCCGGCCAGCTCGCGACCGGCTGGCTGTCCGACCACACCGGCCGAAAGCGGCTGATCACGGCCGGCATGCTCGTGCAGGCCGGCGCACTCGGGCTGCTCGTCGCCGGCGGCGGCGCCTTCGCTCCGTCGTTTGCGGCCGCAGTCCTGCTCGGCGTCGGCACGGCGCTCGTCTACCCGACCCTGGTCGCCGCCGTCGCCGATGCGACCCAGCCCCGCGCCCGCGCCCGCGCCGTCGGCGTCTACCGCTTCTGGCGCGACGTCGGCTTCGTCCTCGGCGCCCTGATCGCCGGCCTCGGCGCCGACGCCACCTCCCCCCAGGCGGCGATCCTGATCGTCGCCGCGCTCACCGGCGCCAGCGGCCTCGTCGTCGCCGCCACCTCGTGGCAGCGAAGCCCCAAGCTCGAGCCAGCAGTGACGTTGTCCCGGTAACGGGTACCTGGCGGCTCCTCTCGGGCCGTGGCGGGACGGCCCGGTACCATCGATGCGATGGCCGAGCACGACGACATCCCGCTCGAACAGCAGCTCGAGGAGATCGGGGCCCAGCTCGACTGGGTCCGTGGTTACCTTTGACCCGGACGCGCTGAAGGCTCGTCTCGCCGAGCTCGAGGTGGAGCTCGGCCGGCCCGGATTCTGGGACGATCAGCAACGCGCCGCGGCCGTCTCCGCGGAGCACGCGCGCCTCTCCAAGCGCCTCGAGCGCTACGAGCGCCTGAATCGCGACTACGCCGATGCGCGCGAGCTGCTCGAGCTCGACCCCGGGCTCGCGGACGACGTGCGCGCCGCGCTCGCTCCGCTCCGCGACGAGCTCGCCCGCCTGCAGGAGGACGCCCTCTTCTCCGGCGAGTACGACGCGGGCGACGCCGTCGTCACCATCCAGGCCGACGCCGGCGGCACCGATGCGCAAGACTGGGCGGAGATCCTGCTGCGAATGTATCTTCGCTGGGCCGCCGACCGCGGCTTCAAGACCGAGGTGATCGAGACGAGCCCCGGCGAGGAGTACGGGATCAAGTCCGCCACCTTCACCGTCTCCGGCGAGAACGCGTACGGGATCCTGAAAGCTGAGCGCGGCAAGCACCGCCTCGTCCGCCTCAGCCCGTTCGACCAGGCGCACCGGCGCCACACGAGCTTCGCGCAGGTGATCGTGGCGCCCCTGCTCGAGGAGGCGGGAGAGATCGAGATCGACGAGGACGACCTGCGCATCGACACGTACCGCTCCTCCGGCGCCGGCGGCCAGCACGTCAACAAGACCGACTCCGCCGTCCGCATCACGCATCTGCCGACCGGGATCGTGGTCTCGGTGCAGAACGAGCGCAGCCAGTCCGCGAACAAGGAGACCGCGCTCAAGATCCTCCGCTCCCGGCTCGCCGAGCGCGCCGAGGAGGAGCGCGAGGCGGAGCTGGCGCGCGAACGCGGCGGCGTCAGCATGGGCTTCGGCGGCAACGCGATCCGCAGTTACGTCCTCCACCCCTACCAGCTCGTCAAGGATCACCGCACCGACTACGAGGTCGGGAACGCGCAGGGCGTCCTCGACGGCGATCTCGACGGCTTCATCCGCGCGTATCTGCTCCGATCGGCAGGAAACGGCGCCTAGTCCGCCGAAGCGTGCTGTAGAGTGGAGGCTTCGTACGCTGACCGGCGCGGGCGCCAGCGGAACACCCGAGGCTCCCGCCGACCCTCGATCCGGTACAGGACGTGACAGATCTGCAGATAGAGCCCGCGGCCGTTTCCGAGCTTTCGCAGCCACGGCCCAGCACGGGCTCGATGATCCTCTTCGAGGGCGTGACGAAAGTCTACGAGCCCGACGTGGTCGCGCTCCGCGACGTCTCGTTCGGGATCGACAAGGGCGAGTTCGTGTTCATCGTCGGCGCCTCCGGCTCGGGCAAGTCGACCCTCGTCCGGCTGCTGCTGAAGGAGCTGGAGCCCACGGCTGGGCGGATCATCGTCGGTGGGCGCGACCTGAGTCGCCTCAAGCGCTCCAAGGTCTCGCTGCTGCGCCGTAACATCGGCTGCGTCTTCCAGGACTTCAAGCTGCTGCCGAGCCGCACCGCCGCCGAGAACGTCGCCTACGCGCTCAAGGTGCAGGGCGAGAGCCGCTCCTCGATCCGCCGCAAGGTGCCCGAGGTGATGAACATGGTCGGGCTCTCGCACCGGATGAACTCGTACCCCGACGAGCTGTCCGGCGGCGAGCAGCAGCGCGTCTCGATCGCGCGCGCGGTCGTCAACCATCCGCCGCTGCTCGTGTGCGACGAGCCGACCGGCAACCTCGACCCCGACACCTCGGTCGGCATCATGCAGCTCCTCTACCGGATCAACCGGGCCGGTACGACCATCCTCATGGTCACGCACGATCGCGAGATGGTCGACAAGATGCGCAAGCGCGTGATCGCGCTCGAGGGCGGCCGGCTGGCGCGCGACGAGCGACGCGGGGGGTACGCCTCCGAATGAGCCGCGTGCGGTTGCTGTTCTCCGAGGCGTGGTCCTCGATCCGGATGAACATCTCGACGACGTTCGCCGCGACGATGACGGTGCTGATCGGCATGTTCCTGCTCGGCCTGTTCATCGCGCTCGGCACCTGGGTTCTCTCCTGGAGCGACCACGTGAAGCGGGAGCTGCAGGTCAAGGTCTACTTCGCGCGCACGGCGACGCACGAGCAGGAGGCCTTCGTCGGGAGGAAGCTGCGGGCGGATCCGCGCGTCAAGAGCGTGGTCTTCGTCTCGAAGGAGCAGGCGCAGCAGAAGATGCGCAGGCAGTTCCCTGAGCTCTACAGGACGCCGCTCCCCTCGAACCCGCTCCCGGACTCCTGGGTCGTGACGCCGACGAAGGCGGAGTACACCCCCGAGATCGGTCGGTACGTGCGCCGCGCCCACTGGCCGGGGGTGAACGACGTGGACTGGGGCGACGCGACCGCGAAGCGGGTGCTGACGATCGCCGAGGTGATCTCGGTCATCTTCCTTGTCGCCGTCGTCCTGCTCGTCGTCGCCTCGACGCTGCTGATCGCGAACACGATCAGGCTCTCCATCTTCGCCCGGCGACGCGAGATCGAGGTGATGAAGCTCGTCGGCGCCACGAACTGGTTCGTGCGCGGCCCGTTCATGCTCGAGGGCCTGCTCTGCGGCCTCGCCGGGTCGGTGCTCGCGGTGATCCTGCTCGTGCTGGGGAAGGCGGTCGCGCTGCCCTCGATCCTGCCGCACCTCCGCAGCGGCTCGGACGTGCACGCGCTGCCGTTCGAGCTGAACGCGCTCGCGCTCATCGGGGCCGGCCTGCTGCTCGGTGCGGCCGGCTCCGGCCTGACGCTGCGCCGCTTCCTGCAAGTGTAGATCCGCACGATCCCTGGCGGGACGCCGGAGAGTGCGATACTCGGCGTCGCAGATGGGGCGCCTCATCGTCTTGCCGGCCGCACCGCGATGCTGGCCGCCCTCGGCGACCCCTACACCGCGTACCTGCCGCGGGCCGACTACGCGCTCCTGCGCCAGGATGTGCTGGCCCATGGATCCACATGCCCACCGGCCCATGCACACCCATGGGCCGGTGTACCGTGCCCGGGTGGCACGAGGGCGCAACCCGCGGCAGCACCGGCCGAGCAGGAGCGAGCGTCACCGCGCGCGATCGCCGCGGCGCAAGCCGACCTCCGAGCTGACGGTTCGGCTGCCCGAGCGGCGGACCGCGCCGGAGACGGTGATCGCGCACCTCGGACCGACCAACTCCGGCAAGACCCACGACGCGCTCCGTTTCCTCGTCCAGACGGGCCGCGGGGTGTACGCGGCGCCGCTGCGCATGCTCGCCCAGGAGGCG
>JADGHP010000092.1 GCA_019683855.1 Thermoleophilia bacterium | reverse complement strand
CGCGCCGCTCGCGGCGAGGTGCTCCTCTTCCTCAACAACGACACGCTCGCGCGCCCTGGCGTCTTCGAGGCGCTCGCCGAGGAGGCCCTCGACCCGGAGGTCGGCGCCGTCGGGCTGCGCCTGCTCTACGCCGACATGACGATCCAGCACGGCGGCGTCGCCTGGTACCGCGACGCCGGCGGCAGGCTCCACTCGTTCCACCTCTTCCGCTTCGAGGCCGGCGACCTCCCCGCCGCCTCGGCTCCCCTCGACCTGGACTTCGTCACGGGCGCGTGCCTCGCGATCCGGCGCGAGCTGTACTTCGAGCTGGGCGGCTTCGACGAGAGGTACGCGAACGGCTTCGAGGACGTCGACCTGTGCTGCAAGGTGCGGCTCAGCGGCCACCGGGTCGTCTACCGCGGCGACCTCTGGATGATCCACGACGAAGGGCTGACCCGCGGCCGCAACAACGATGAGGCAGAAAACGCGGCGCTCTTCCACCAGCGCTGGGGCTCGCTCCTCGAGGACGACGGCCCGACGATCCGGAGCCTCTACGACGCGGAGTTCAACCCGGACGCCCTCCTCTTCGCCGCTCCCAGCGTGAACCCGTGGGGGAGCGCGGTCTCGGTCGAGGGGCAGGTCGGCGGGCTCGCGCCGGAGTCGGCCGAGGCGCGGTCGCTGCTCGCGACGCTCGAGCTGGCGGGGCTCGCGCCGGCGGCCCGTGAGTGGCAGCAGGTCTGGGTCTCGCCGCGACTCGACGAGGACGAGCGAAGCCGGCTTCAGCGCGCGCTGCGGCGGCCGACGCGGGCCGGGGCGCTCGTCGTCAGCGTCCCCGTCGGGACGTGCGCCCCGGTTCCCGCGGGAGCGGCCGACGTGCTGCGCGTCGCATCCGTCCCGCCGGGCGGCGTGGGCGCCGCCGCCGCGCTCTGGGCGGCGTCGCCGAAAGTCGCGCAGGCGCTCGTCGCCGGCGGCGTCGCCGCCGGTCGGGTGGACGTGCTCCCGCCGCTCGTGCCCGACGTGCCGCTCGGCGAGGGCGGCGCCGGGCTGCTCGCGATCCTCCCCGCGGAGGACCTGGGCGCGGCCTGCGCGCTGCTCGACGAGCTCGCGCGGCTCCCGTCCACGGTTCCGGTCCGCCTCCTGCCCACGGTCGCCTCGCCCGTGCTCCACGCGCTCGTGCGCGAGCGGCTGCCCCGCGGCGAGCTGCTCGCGCCGGTGTCGTCGGAGCGGCGCTACGCGGCCCTCGCGGGCGAGAGCGACGTCGTCCTCTGCGGCAGTCGCAGCGACCGCTTCGAGCGGGCGGCGCTGCTCGCGGCCGCCGCCGGCGCGACGCCCGTGACCCCCGAGCCGGGGCCGGCTGCCGGCGTGCTCGACGACCTGCTCGTCGTCGGGTCCGCGACCGCCGCGACGCTGGAGGAGGCGCTGGCCGGGCGGGCGCTGCGCCGCGAGCGGGCCGAGCGCGTCTCCGCCCGGTGCAGCCCGTCCGTCGTCGCGCCGCGCGTCCGCGAGCTGGTGGAGAAGGCGCTCGAGCTGCGCGCCGGCGGCCCGCGCGCGGCCGCGGCCTGATCTAAAACGCGCTCCCGCCGGGACGACTACCCGACCGATGGTCGTCCCCGCCGTCGACGCGCCCGCGCGCCCGCGTGTCCTGCCTCTGCTCTGGCGCGGGCCCCTGCTCGAGCCGACCGGGTACGCCGACGCGGGCCGCGCCTACCTGCTCGCCCTCGAGCGCGCCGGCTACGCGGCGGCGGCGCGCGACGCCCCCTGGCTGGAGGAGGACGCCGGCCTCCCCCGGGCGCAGCGCGAGGCGGTGGAGCGCGCCCGTCGGCGCCCGGCGCCGCCCGGCGAGGTCGTGGTCGTCCACCACGTCGTCCCGCACGCGAGCCAGCCGCTGCACGGGAACGGGCCCGACGTCGCCCGGACGACCTTCGAGACCGACCGCATCCCGCGCGCGTTCCTGCCGCGGCTGATGGAGGTGGACGAGGTCTGGGTGCCGTGCGAGTTCAACCTCGACACGTTCCGCCGCGGCGGCCTGCCGCGGTCGAAGCTGCGCGTGCTCCCGGAGACGCTCGACTTCGACCTCTACGACCCGGCGACGCCGCCGCTCGAGCTCCCCGGCCGGCGCCGCTTCGCCTTCCTCTCCACCTTCGATTTCACCGACCGCAAGGGCTGGGACCTGCTGCTCGACGCCTGGGCGGACGCCTTCTCCCCCGACGACGACGTCTGCCTCGTGCTCAAGTGCCTCGCTCTGCACGACCGCGAGGGCGGCGTCCGCGAGCGGATCGAGGCGCACCTGCGCGGCCGGCCGACGGCGCCGATCCTCGTCCTCGACGAGCTGCTGCGCGTCGAGGAGCTGCCCGCGCTCTACGCCGCCGCCGACGCCTACGTGATGGCGAGCCGGGGCGAGGGCTGGGGGAGGCCCTACATGGAGGCGATGGCGATGGGGCTGCCCACGATCGGCAGCCGCTGGAGCGGCAACCTCGCCTTCATGCACGACCGCAACTCGTGGCTCGTCGACGGGCGGCTCGTCGAGGTGCCCGACGGCGCCCAGGCGCACGCCGGCTCGCTCTACCGCGGCCATCGCTGGTTCGAGCCCGACCGCGAGGCGCTCGCGGCGGCGATGCGGGAGGTGGCGGCCGGCGGCCCGGAGGTGGCGAGGCGCGCGGCGGGCGCCCGCGCCGAGCTGCTCGAACGCTTCGGGCCGGGGCCGGTCGCCGCGCGCATCGTCGAGCTCACGGAGGAGGCGCTCGAGCGCTGGCGCTGGCGGCGCTCCCGGCCGGTGGCGTGCGTGTGGCGCGGCGACTGGGGGTCGATCCACTCGCTCGCCGTCGTCAACGAGGCGGTCGCCGACGCCGCCGAGGCGCAGGGCGCGCCCGTCGAGCGCCTGCTCGCCGACGCGGAGCCCTCGGCCTCGGTCGCGCCCGGCGTCGCGCAGCAGTGGCCGCCGCGCTTCGAGCCGCCGAGCGCGGGCCCGTTCGTCCTCTACCAGCCGTGGGAGTACGGCGCCGTGCCCGCCGCCTGGGTGGAGCAGGCGAGGCGCACGGTGGACGAGGTGTGGGCGCCGTCCGAGGCCGCCCGCCAGGCCTGGATCGCGTCGGGCCTCGCGCCCGAGCTCGTGCACGTCGTCCCGAACGGCGTCGACCTCGCCGTCTTCACCCCCGAGGGGCCGCGTCGGCCGCTGCCGACCGACGCCGGCACCGTGCTCCTGTTCGTCGGCGGCGCGCTCTGGCGCAAGGGGATCGACCTCTTGCTCGAGGCGTACGGGGAAGCGTTCGCCGCGGACGACGACGTCTGCCTCGTCGTCAAGTGCTTCGGATCGGCTGACGTCTACCGCGGCCACACGCCGGCGGCGCTTCTCGAGGCGCACCGCGCCCGTCCCGACGCGCCGGAGCTCGTCGTCCTCGACGACGACCTCGCCTATGCGGAGCTGCCCGCCCTCTACCGGGCCGCCGACGTCGTGGTGCAGCCCTACCGCGCCGAGGGCTTCTGCCTGCCGGCGCTCGAGGCGCTCGCCTGCGGCGTGCCGGTGATCGTGACCGCGGGCGGCCCGACCGACGACGTCGTCAGCGAGCGCTGCGGCTGGCGGATCCCCTCGCGGCGCGCGCCGGTCGCCCCGGACGCGCTCCCCGGCGAGCTGCGGCCGGGCGGGGAGGCGTTCACGCTCGAGCCGGACCGGGACGCGCTCGTCGCCGCTCTGCGCGAGGCCGCGCGGCCCGAGGAGCGGGCGCGTCGCGCGGCGCACGCCCGCGTCCACGCCGAGCGCTTCGGCTGGGAGCGCGCGGCCGAGGCGGCTCGCGAGCGGCTGGCCGCGCTCGCCGGGCGGGAGCCGGTGCGCCGCGTCGATCCGCACGTCGTCGACGACGCGCGCGGGCTGCGCCTCGTCGCGCTCGACGACTGGCAGGCGGCGCTGCGCGCCTTCGCGGAGGCGTTCGCGCCGACGGATCCCGTGACGCTCGTCCTGCCGGGTGTCGCCGCCGACGACGCCTGCGCGGTCGTCGACCCCGACGAGCTGGCCGACGTCGCCCTCGTCGAGGACGGCGCCGACCCGCTCCCGCTCGTCCTCGGCGCCGACGCCGTCGTCGGCGCCCATCCTCGCGCCCGCCGCGCCGTGCCGGCCGAGCCGGCGGCGCTGCGCGCGCTCCTCAGCGGATCGTAGGAGGCCCGATGCCGATCAGGATCTCGACCGTCAGCGCCGCGCCCGAGCTCGGCCTCCACACCGAGGCCGACTGGCAGAGCCGCATCGCCGACCTGCGGGACGCGCTCGCGACCGCCCTGGAGGCGGGCGACGCCGCCGGTGTCGCCGCCGCGTTCGCCGGCGCGCGCGAGCTGCCGCACCCGCAGCGCGCCTACCAGGCGACGATCGCGCTCTGCGAGCGCTTCTTCGCGCATCGGCAGCCGCAGGACGCCGGCACGGTCGAGATGTACGCGACCGCGCTCGCCGCGCTCCTCGACGTGCTCGCGGAGACGCCGGCCGAGCCCGTGCTCCTCAACCTGGCGGGCGTGCTCCTCGCCGAGCTCCACCAGCCGCGCCAGGCGCGCGAGCTGCTCCGCGCCGCGCTCCGGCTCGACCCCGAGCTCGCGCTCGCCCGGCGGAACCTCGCCGCGATCGCGCGGCTGCCGCAGACCTCCCTCTCGGGGCGGCTCGGCAACCGCCTGCGCGCGCTCGCCGCGCGCGCCTCGCAGGTCGCCAAGCGCGCCCGCCCCGCGCAGGGCATGACCCTCTCGCTCGTGATGATCGTCCGCGACGAGGAGGAGATGCTGCCGGGCTGCCTCGAGCCGCTCGCCCCCGTCGTCGACGAGATCGTCGTCGTCGACACCGGCTCGAGCGACCGCACGCGCGAGATCGCGGCGTCGTTCGGCGCGCGGGTGATCGACTTCCCGTGGTCGAGCTCCTTCGCGGACGCGCGCAACGCGTCGCTCGACGCCGCCACCGGCGACTGGGTGATGTACGTCGACGCCGACGAGCACCTCGTCCCCGAGGACGCCGCCCAGCTCCGCGACCTGCTCGGGAAGACCTGGCGCGAGGCGTTCTACGTCGTCGAGACGAACTACACCGGCGGCGACGAGTCCGGCGCGGCGGTCGCCCATTCGGCGCTGCGGATCTGGCGCAACCGGCCCGAGTACCGCTTCGAGGGCCGTATCCACGAGCAGATCACCCCCTCGATGCCGACCTACCTGCCCGAGCGCTTCGAGGTGACGCGGGTGCGCCTGCGCCACTTCGGCTACCTGAAGAGCCGCATCAACGCGCGCGGCAAGTCGCAGCGCAACATCGAGCTGCTCGAGCGCGAGGCGCGGGAGAGCCCGACGCCGTTCACCTGGTACAACCTCGGCTCCGAGCACCTCGCGCTCGGCGACGCGCGGCGCGCCCGCTCGTACCTCGACCGCGCCTGGAACGCGGTTCGCACCG
This sequence comes from Thermoleophilia bacterium, assembly GCA_019683855.1. Taxonomy (GTDB): domain Bacteria; phylum Actinomycetota; class Thermoleophilia; order Gaiellales; family Gaiellaceae; genus Palsa-739. The sequence goes on along the minus strand of JADGHP010000092.1, from coordinate 1,080 downwards.
AGCCGGACTGGCACCAGCGCGGCTACGCGCCGCTGCTGACGCGGCGCACCGTCACCGCCCGCCGCGAGTCCGGCGATCTCGAGGCGGCGCGCGAGGCGATCCGGGAGGGGCTCGCGGTCTACCCGCGGCACACCGACCTCCTCTTCGAGCTGGCGCTCACCGAGCGCGCCGACGGAAAGCTGGACGAGGCGATCCGCCTCGCGGAGCGCTGCCTCGAGCAGGGCGACTCGCCGCCGCATCTGAGCGGCACCGTCGGCTCGGGCTCGTTCCTCGCGCTCTCGCTGCTCGGCGACATCCACGTCGAGCGGGGCGACCATGCGGCGGCGGAGGCCTTCTACCGGCGCTCGCTCGCCGAGCACCCCGACTACGTGGCGCCCGTGCTCCCGCTCGCGACCACGATGCTGCGGCGCGGCGCGAAGCCCGAGGAGGTGGCGGAGCTCGTGCCCGATCGGCCGAGCGCGACGCTGCTCGCCGCGACCGCCTTCTACGAGGAGGGGCACACGGCGCTCGCGGAGGAATGGTTCCGGCGCGTGCTCGCGCGCCAGCCCTCGAGCCCGGTGGCGCGGATCGGGCTCGTCGAGGCGCTCCTCGCCCAGTCGCGCTTCGCCGAGGCGGCGGAGGAGGCGGCGCGGGAGCCTGACGACTCGCCGCTCGCCGGCGCGGCGCGGGCCGCGGAGCTCTTCGCCTACGCGGCGCTCGGCGACGAGGAGCGGCTCGCGGCGGCGCTCGCCGGCGCCTCGCTGCCGCTCCCGCAGCGGGAGCTCTACTCGGCGTGGCGGGCGGCGCTCGCCGGGGAGGCGCTTCCGGCATGGCTGCCGCCCGCGTGCGCGGCCGACGCGGAGCGCTGCCTCGAGGCGCTCCTGCGGGTGCAGGCCTTCGACGCGTTCCAGACCGCCGTGTCGGTCTTCGAGCGGATCGGGCTGCCGGAGCGGGAGCGGCGCGAGCGACTGGCGCGTATCTACTTCCGGCGCGGCTACCTCGACTCCGCGGCGGACGAGTGGCTCGCGGTCGCCCGGGAGACCCCCGACGCCGCCGCGCTGATCGGGCTGGCCCAGGTCGCCCACGCGCGGGGTCTCGCCG
>JADGHP010000091.1 GCA_019683855.1 Thermoleophilia bacterium | reverse complement strand
CGGTCGCGGACGAAGTGTCCGCGGTGGCCGAGCACGACGAGGTCGTAGCCGCCTTCCTCGGCGACGTGCGAGATGACGTCGGCGGCGTGGCCGGGTCGGACGTCGACGTCGATCTCGATCCCCGCCCGTTCGCCCTCCAGGCGGGCCTGCGCGGCGAGCGCGCGGAAGAACCTGTCCTTCTCGCGTTTGACCTCCTCGACCTCGCCGACCGTGGCCGCGTAGGCCGGGAGCGGGCCTTCGACGGCGAGCGCGGTCACGTGCGCCTGGGCGAGCGTGGCGAGCTCGAGCGCCTTCGCGAAGGCGCGGTTGGAGCAGTCGCTGCCGTCGATCGCGACGAGGATCTTCTCGAACGGCATCAGCTGCTGACTCCTTCGCGGGCGGGTGCGGGAGCGGGCGGCATCGGCGCGACCGGCCGCTGGGTCGCACGTTCGTGCTCGTGCTCGTGTTCGACTCGCGGGTGGAAGAAGCGCTGGGCGATCGCCGTCGGGACGATCGCCGACAGCACGACGACGGCGATGAGGAGCGAGAACTGCGTGCGGTCGATGATCCCGGCGTTGAGACCGTAGAGCGAGGTGATGGTGCCGAACGTGAGACCGGTCGACATCAGCAGGGTCGTGAAGGCGGCATGCGGCGCGGTGTAGCGGCGGGCGAACGGGTAGACGCCAGCCAGCTTCGGCACCATCTTCCCCGCAAACAGAAGAGCGAGAACGCCGAGGTTCGCCCAGAGCGCGCCGGCGGAGACGCTCATGCCGCCCTTGAGGAAGAAGAACGGGGTCAGGAAGGCGAAAGCGACGACGCGCATCCGCTCCTGTTCCTTGCGGTGCTCGACGTAATGGCCGCTCATCACGAGCCCGAGGATGAACGCCGGCAGCGCCGCCTGCGAGTTCGCGCGCTCGCCGAGCCACATCAGCAGGAACAGCGACGCGAAGACGAGCTTGATCTCCGGCTCGATCACCCGGTTGCCGTAGCGAGCGAAGAACCAAGGGGAGGCCTTCGGTAACCCGACGATCAGGACGAGCGAGACGAGCACGAACGGGACGACCCAGAGCGTCGGCTTGACGAACAGCGCGGTCAGACCGGCGACCGTGGCGATGTCGGTCACAAACGTGGCCGACATCAGGCGCTTGCCGACGAGCTCGCGGCTGAGCCCCGTCTCGACGAGGACGGCGTAGACCACGGCGAGGCTCGTCGTCGAGAGCGCGAGCCCGCCGATCTCGGCCTGTCGGAGGCTCCAGCCGAGCCCGTAGCGGGCGAGGAGCCCGACGACGGCGAACGGCGCGAAGAAGCTGACGAGCCCGATCGAGAGCGACGCCTTCCACTCGCGGCGGAACTGCGGCACGTCCACCTCGGCGCCCGCCTGGAAGGTCAACACCATCCCGGCGAACGAGCCGAGGAACGAAAGCCAGCCCGGCGCCTCGAGACGGAAGACGTTACCAACCACGACACCAGCCACCAGCTCGATCAGCGCCACCGAGAGGCCGATCTCGACGCTGATCGTCGAGGCGATCAGGATCGTGGCTGCGAGAAGCGCTGCTACTGCGATGTCGCTCAACCTCCACCTCCTGGCACGAAAGGTCAGGTTTGGCAGAGGCCATTGGCGGAATCCACCGCGGTTAGGCGGGGGCCTCACCCCGCTGCAGCACTCTCACTATAGCCAGGCGGATGGCGCCCGAGGGGGCGATCCGCCCGCTCCGAGAACGACGCCAGCGAAGCTAGAAGCGAAGCCGCGAGAGCTTGAGGCCGCCGACGCGCTTCTCCGGCGCGACGGCGTGGAAGGCGGGGACCATCTCGCTCGTGACGAGGCCGGCCTCGTCGGTGACCTCGTCAACGACGCGGAACCACCGCTGAATCCGGTCTGGCGTGTCCACGATGGCCGTCACGACCGGCACCTGGCGGCGGACGTGGAAGAGCCGGTCGCCGTGCGGTGGGTGGTCGCCGGAGAAGCCCCAGACGCCGCGCAGGCTGGTGGCGCCGCTCGCCCCCTGCTCGCGGAGCCGGCGGATCAGCTCGACGTAGAGCGGGTGATTGCCATGCCTGTCCTGCTCGCCCGCGTAGACCATCAGCTTCTGCCAGACGCCGAGACCGGTATCGTCCTGCTCGGGGAGGTGGCGCGGCTCGGCGAAGAGCTCGCCGTCGCGTTTGCAGACGCGGACGCGCTCGAGCGTGACGATCGGGTCGGTCAGCAGCTCGTCGAGGAGCGGTAGTGCCCGCGCGATCGTCTCGCCGCTACCGATGCTGATGACCATCAGCGGGACCGCGTCGTTGCGGGAAAAGAACCTGGCGCGCCGTCGCTCGCGGTGCGCCATGCCGTCGACGCCGAGGAGGACGGTTGCGCCGGCGAGCCCCAGAGCGTGCAGCCGATCGACGACTTCCAGGAACGCTGCTCGGCGCCCGATCCGTTCGTCGCGGCCGAGGTAGAGCGTCAGCTTGGTCGCCTCGTGCAGCTCCTCCGGAAGCTCGACGGAGTCGAGCCCGTCGTGCAGCAGCCGCGCGCGCTCGAGCGTGACGAGGCCGCCGCCGACGAGCTCGGTCACTTGCGGTAGCAGCGCCTCGATCCGCTCTCTCTCGTCGACGGCGACGGCGACGAGCGGCAGATCCTCCGAGAGCGTCAGGAAGCGGTCGGTGCGCAGGGTGTGCTTGATCCCGAAGCCCTCGACGGCGCGCATCAGCACTGCGGCGTGGAGACGGTGCTGCTCGAAGAGGTCGAGCAGCGCGTCCGAGAGCAGCTGCCCGTCGAGGCGGTCGGACTCGCCGAAGTAGACGGTGAGCTTGAGGCAGTCGTCGTTCACAGCGCCGCTCCTAGCAGCCAGCCGAGGATCGCCGCGAGGAGACCGCCGCCGAAGGAGACGGCGACGTTGGCGCCGGCGAGCCGTTCCTCCCCCTCCTCCGCGAGTCGCTCGGTCTCGAGCATCCAGGTGGAGAAGGTCGTGAACGATCCCAGCGTCGCCGTGCCGGCGAGCAGGAGCGCGTCGCCGACCACCGAGAGGCCGGTGAGGACGCCGAGGCAGAACGCGCCGAGGAGGTTGACGGCGAGCGTCCCGAGCGGGAACTCGCCGCCCACACGGCGTTGCACGAAGCCGTCGAGCCGGTAGCGGAACAGGGCGCCGATGCCGCCGAGCAGCGCGACCCCAAGCCAGACGAGCACGCTCACCGTAGGCGCACTCTCCGCGTCAGCGCGGTCGCGAGGTAGACGCCGACGAGGCCGACGGTGACGCTCGCAAGCGCGTAGCCGGCCGCTGTCCCGGCGGCGCCGTTGCGGGCGAGCTCGATCACCTCGACCTGGAAGGTCGAGAAGGTCGTGAGCGCGCCGCAGACGCCGGTGCCGAGCAGCGGCCGCCGGTAGGTCGAGGGAGCGAGACGCTCCTGGAGCCGGGTCGCGAAGTAGCCCAGAAGGAGCGTCCCGGTGACGTTGACGAGGAAGGTCGCCCACGGCCAGCCGTGCGCGTCCCAGGGGAGCGCCTCGGCGAGACCCGCGCGCGCGAGCGCGCCGACCATGCCGCCCGCGAAGATCGCCGCCTGCAGCCGGCCGTGCGTCCGGTGCGACCGGCGACGCTCGGCGGCAAGCGACTCGATCGTGCGCGCGTCTTCGAGTGCCTCCGGCACCGTCATGAGCCCTCGGCGACCGCGGCGACCCCGCTCGTGTCGTCGGCGAGGCCGAAGATGCGCCGGTAGGAGTCTTCACCGTAGCTCGTCGGCAGCGGCTCGTTCGGCAGCAGGCGGAAGGTGCGCACGCCGTCCGGGGTGCGTTCGGCGCGCAGGAACAGGCCTGTCGGTAGCCGCTGCTCGTACAGGCTGCTGGCGAGGTCGAAGAGGTGGGTCACGAAGAAGACCGTGACGTCGCTCTCGATCATCGCGCGGACGACCTGTCGGGCGATCTCGGAGCCTTCGCGCTCGTTCGTGGAGGAGAACGACTCGTTGCAGAGCAGCAGCGCGCCCGGTTTGATCGTGTCCGCGATCTCGCTCATCCTCGCCAGCTCCTCGTCCAGCTTGCCGCTCGTCATGGTCGCGTCTTCCTCGCGCCTGAAGTGCGTGAACAGGCCGCTGCAGACGCTCGCCTGCATTCGCTGCGCCGGCGCGAACATGCCGGCACGGAGCATCAGCTGCGCGAGACCGACGCTGCGCAGGAAGGTCGACTTGCCGCCCTGGTTGGCGCCGGTGATCATCACGAGCCGCTTGCCGTCGGCGTCGAGGTCGTTGCCGACCACGCGCGAGCCGAGATGGAAGACGAGAGAAGCGTCGTACAGGCCCCGGACGACGAAGGCCGTCTCCGACCCATCGAGCGGGACCGGGAAGCACGTCGGCTGGCCCCTCTCCTCGAGCTGCTCGTGCAGATTGAGGCAGCCCAGGTAGAAGGCGAGCTCTGCGCGCAGCAGATCGAAGAAGCTGAGGATGTGGTCGACCGACTGCGCGAGCGCGTTCGCGGCCAGGTTGATGCCGCGGTTGCGCAGGGCGTTGACGCTCTGGATGCCGTGTTCGTCGCGGGCCGGGATCGTGAAGCTGTAGCTCGGAGGCCCACCGGGCGTGAGGCGTTCGAGCAGGCTGCGCTCGTGCGGCTTGCGCAGCACGTAGTCGGTGCCCCGGTTGCCGCGCCCGAGCCGGGCGCTGATCAGCGCGCCGCGACGGAACTCGAGCTCGCGCCGGTGGTCGTCGACCGTGCGCAGGTACTCGTCGTCGAGATCCCGCTGCAGCATCGCGAACAACCGCCTGAATCCGTCGGAGCCGAATGCGGCCGCGTGCTCGTCGGCGAGGGCGCGTAGCCGCTTCAGCACGTCGGTGAGCAGCTCGAGGACGCGCAGCGACTTCTGCAAGAGCTGGTCGGGCGAGTCGCGGAACCAGAAGTGGCGGGCCTTCTGCTTGCTCTCGACCGCCTCGACCGCGAGCGCGTACAGCTCCCGCACGACCGCCGGCTGCTCGAGACAGTCGCGAAGGATCGCCTGCCGGTAGCGGATCGCCGCCGGCTCGTCGAGGCCGAGCAGCAGCACGCGCTCGGCGATCGCGCGCACGTAGCCGTCGCCGGCCGCCATCGCGTCGAACAGCGTCGAGAGCTCCAGGTCCCGCACGAGCGCTTCCGCGTTCGCCGGTAGCGGCTGCTGCAGGTCGAGGTCGCGCTCGCGGTGGAGCAGGCGCGCCTTCATCCGCCGATCCGCTCCCTCAGCCGCTCGTAGGAGAGGCCGTACTTGTCGGCGAGCGCCCAGGCGTAGGCGCGCCCGTCGGCCGGCCTGCGCACGATCTCGAAGGTGCGCTGCGAGGGGTCGTCGGCGGCGACGCACGCGACCATGCTCACGGTCGCCTCGTTCAGCGAGGCCAGCTCGTCGACGAAGGTCACCCAGACGGCCAGGCAGCCGAGCCTCGCGAGCCGCGTCAGCACCTCGGTCCCGAGGAAGAGCGCGTCGCGCAGCGTCGTCGAGGCGAACGTCTCGTTCAGGACGACGACGCTGTCGCCGCTCGCCTGCTCGAGGATCTCGCGGATGCGGACGAGCTCGTCGTCGAGCTTGCCGTGCAGGGTGCGGATGTCCTCCTCCCGCTCGAAGTGGGTGAACACGCGATCGGGCAGGAAGAGCCGCGCTCGCCTCGCCGGCACCGGCACGCCGAGCCCGGCGAGGTAGTGGAGTTGCCCGATCATGCGGGCGAATGTCGTCTTGCCGCCCTGGTTGGGGCCGGTGACGACGAGGATCCGCTCCGGCCCGCGGAGGAAGAAGTCGTTGCGGACGGGCGGGCGACCCTCGCCGACGAGCGTCGCCGCGAGCGCGATGTCGAACCCGCCCTCGACCGACTCCGCCTTGCAGCTCGTGGAGACGGTCGGGTAGCAGAAGTCGAGGCCCGCCGCCGCGAGCCGCTCGCCGTGCTCGAGCCAGGCGAGGTAGAACTGCACCTCGCGGTCGAACCTGGCGACGTGCGCGTCGAGGAACCCGCGGTGGCGCGCGCAGAACTCGTCCAGGGCCCGGAACTCGTCGGGGTAGATGCGCGCGACGAGCTCCGCGATCCGCGCTTCGACGTGATCCATCGAGCCGGAGTCGGGAATCTCGACGAGATGGTCCTCGACGTCGCCCTGACGGAAGCGCGCGAATGCCTCCTCGACCTCGACGCTGTAGTCCGGCTCGTCCTCGTAGGCGCTGACCGCCACCCGCGCGCCCTTGATCCGAAGCGTGTAGCGAACCCGGTCGAGGCCGGCGAGCACGTCGCGCGACTCCGACGCGAGCGACGCGAAACCCTCGGAGCTCGTGTAGACGGCGAGGTACTCGCGCAAGGCGACCAGGCCGGGCGAGCCGAGGTCGAGCTCGCGCAGCGCCTCGAGCAGCGCCGAGATCGCGTCGCGGTAGAGCGCCGCGGCGTCGAGGAACCAGCGCTCCTTCTCGTAGCGGTAGTGCTGCTTCTCCACCAGCGTGAGGTACCGGCGGACCCGCTGCATCGCGTTCGCGAACGCCACGACGGCAGTCCGCACCTCGGCTCGCTCCAGATCGCGGAAGACC
>JADGHP010000090.1 GCA_019683855.1 Thermoleophilia bacterium | reverse complement strand
CGGAACTCCCCGGCCTGGATGCGGGCGATCGCCTCCGACAGCTCCGCCTCGAGCTCCGGCACCTGCGCTCGCGCGAACGCCGTCTCCACCACCGCGTCGGGTCGCTCGAGGAACTGGTAGACGACCTCGACCTCGTCCGCCCCGGCGCGGAAGCACGCGAGCGCGTACACGAGCCGCTGCAACCGGTAGTCCGTCTCCACGATCCCCTCGGGCGACGAGTCCCCGAGCAGGTTCGTCTTGTAGTCGACGACGAGAGCGCGCCCGCCCGCGAGGTGCAGCACGTCCAGGTAGCCGTGCAGGAGCACCCCGTCGTGCTCGAAGGTGAAGTGGCGCTCCTTCTCGACCGGCGAGAGCGTCGCGAGGCGCGCCGCGAGCGGCGAGGCGCAGTAGGAGGCGACGAAGCCCCGGATCCGCTCCAGCTCCTCGTCTCGCACCGTCGGGTACCAGACGCGCACTTGCGCGAGGTCGGGAACCGCGGGCGCCGCCGAGTCCACCTGCTCGAGCAGCCGGTGGACCGCGTCGCCGATCTCGGTGGCTCGCAGCCCGCCGTCGCCGTCGCCGGCCGCCGGCCACCGCTCCGACATCCCCGCCACGCGGATGGCGAAGTACTTGTAGGAGCACTGCTCGAACGTCGAGAGGGCGGTGTAGGAGAGCCGGCGGACGCGGTGCAGCGGCGGCTGGGGCGGAGCGACGAGCGGCGCCAGCGCGGGGGCGGGCGCCGGCGCCGCAACGTCTCCAGTCTCGGGGAAGAGCGCGAGCTGCGCCGGCGCGTCCGCGACGGCCTCCTCCGGCTGCTCGCTCCCTCCCCCGGCCGGCGGCTCCTCCCAGTCGGAGGCGCGGTAGCGGTCGACGCGGACAACGAACCGCGCGTCGCCGCGCTCGAGCTCGAGCGGCGCGTCCCCGGCCGTCTCGAGCTCCTCGCGAGCGCCGAGCCGCTCGAGCACCCACCCGATCGGCGTCGAGGCGTCCGCGCGCTGGTGGGGGTCGAGCGAGCCGGCGACGATCAGCCGCTCCTTCGCGCGCGTCATCGCCACGTAGTAGAGGCGCAGCCGCTCGGCCGCCTCCTCGGCGCGCCGCGCCTCCTTCACCGCCTCGTAGTCGAAGGCGCCGCGGCGCTTCGTCGTGGAGGGATCCGCGACGCGGAAGCCGAAGCGGCCGTCGGAGAGCGCGAGGATCTCGTCGGGCGACGGCGGTGAGCGGTCGCGGCCGGCGTCGGCGACGACCACGACCGGGAACTCGAGCCCCTTCGCGGCATGGATCGTGAGCAGCCGCACCGCGTCGGCGCCCTCCTCCTCGGCCACCGCCTCCAGCTCCCGCGCGCCCACCGCCTCCTGCTCGGCGACGAAGCGGACGAAGCCCTCGACGTCCGGCCCACGCAGCTCCTCGTACGAGCGGGCGAGCCGCGCGAGCTTGCGCAGGTTCGCGTAGCGGCGACGACCGTCCCAGCGCGCGAGCACGGCGAGGTCGTAGTCGTGCTCGCTGACGATCCGCTCGCAGAGCCGCTCGAGCGAGAGCCGCGGCATCGCGGCGACGAGCCGGTCGAACCGCTGCCGGAACGCGCGCAGCAGCCGCTCGTCGGTCTCGGAGAGCCCCCGCGGCAGGCTCCGCTCGATCCCCGAGAACAGCGGCCGCTTCGAGGCGGCGCGTCGCACGAGCGCCAGGCCGTCGTTCGAGAGCCCGACGAACGGCGACGCGAGCACGCATACGAGCGCCTGGTCGTCGTAGCGATTCTGGAGCAGCCGCAGGTAGGCGAGCAGGTCCACGACCTGCTGCTGGCCGAAGTAGCCCTTGCCGGTCGCGCGGTAGGTCGGCAGGCCCGCCCTGCGCAGCTCGTCCTCGTACCACTCGGCGTCGGTGCCGGCGGCGAAGAGGAGGACGATCTCCCCCGGCGTCGCCGCGCCCGCGTCCACGAGCTCGCGCACCCGCCGCGCGACCGCGCGCGCCTCCGCGCGCCGCCAGTGGACGCCGGTCTCCGCGTAGCTCGCCTTGTCGGTGACGAGCAGCTCGACCGGATGCCCGAAGACCGGGTCGGGGAACTCGGCCGCCGCCGCGAGCGGCTGGAACTCGTCCCCGAAGTGGGAGCCGAAGAGCTCGTTCACGGCCGCAAGCACCTCCGGTCGCGAGCGGTAGTTGCGCGTCAGCGGGAGGAGCTGGGACGCGGCGGCGCGCCGCTCGCGGAAGACCTGGACGTCGGCGTGGCGAAAGCCGTAGATCGACTGGAACTCGTCGCCGACGAAGAAGATCTCGGTATCGGGGCCGCGCAGCAGGTCGACGAGCTCCGTCTGGAGGCGGTTCGTGTCCTGGAACTCGTCCACCATGATCGAGCGAAAGCGCCGCCGCTCCCGCTCGCGGATCGCCTCGTGGTCTCGGAGCAGGTCGCGCGCGACGAGCTGGAGGTCCTCGAAGTCGAGCGCGGACTCGCGCGCCTTCGCCTCGGCGTACGCGGCGGCGAACCCGGTCAGCAGCTCTTGGAGCAGCGCCCGGTCGCGCGTGGCGGCCTCGTCGAGCGCCGCCTGCTCGACGGCGGCGAGCGCCTCCGCGTAGGTCGCCGCGCGCTCGCCGCGGGCGCGGTAGCCGGAGAGGTCGATCAGCCGGTCGGGTCGGATGTCGCGCGCGAGCAGCGCGAGCAGCTCGGTCGCCTGGCGCCGCTGCGTGTCCGTCGCCTCGGCGTCCTCCGCGAGGCAGCGGGCCGCTTCGCGCAGCTCCTCCAGCCGCTCCGCGAGCGGCGGCGCCTCGGCGACGGCGAGGTCGAGCTCGCGCCCGGCGGAGCGGAGCGTCTCGTACACCCCGGTGAGCATCCGGCGCAGCCCCTCGGCGCCGTAGGTCGCGAGCAGGCGCAGCCGCTCCGGCTCGCCGGAGGCGCAGAAGTCCTCGAGCGCGCGCCGGAACGCCTCGCCGCGGATCACGGCCGCCTGGCTCGAGTCGAGCTCGCGGAAGCGCGGGTCGAGCCCCGCCGCGAACGGGTACGTCTTCAGCAGCCGGTTGCAGAAGCCGTGGATGGTGGAGATCCAGGCGCCGTCGAGCTCGCGCGCGAGGTCGTGGCGGCCGCGCGCGGCGAGCGCCGCCCGGATCCTCGTCCGCAGCTCGCCCGCCGCCCGGCGCGTGTAGGTGATCACGAGGATCGAGTCGACGTCGAGGCCGCGGTCGCAGACGGCGCGGACGAAGCGCTCGACGAGCACCGCCGTCTTGCCGGTGCCCGCGCCCGCGGAGACGAACACCTCCCCGGTCGCCTCGACCGCGGCGAGCTGCTGCTCGTTCACGCCCGCTCCCGTTCCGCTGCCGCCGTGCCGCACTGAAGACGCACGGTCACGCCCGTTCCACCCGGCACATCGGCCAGAGATCGCACCAGGCGGGGCACTCGCCGCCCTTCGGGTCGTGGCGGACGTCGCCCTCGCGGATGCGCCGTGCGAGCTCGCCGGCCTTGAGCCGCGCGTTCTCGACCACGCTCCAGAAGGCGTCCTCGTCGTAGTAGTCGCTGCGCGCGTAGCCGACGAGCGTCTCCGCCTCGGCGGCGCGCACGAGGCCGCGGGGCCTGCGCTCGCCGGCGAGCGGCCGGTAGAGGCCGCCGAGCGGCTCCAGGCCGACGAGGTCGCGCAGGACGAGCATGTAGAGCGGGATCTGGAGCCGCAGCTCGCTCTCGATCTCGCGCGCCGAGTACGCGTGCTTGCCGGACTTGTAGTCCTGGACGATCCCGCGCGCGCCCAAGGGGTCGACGTCGATCCGGTCGATCTTCCCGGAGAGGGTGATCCCGCCGCCGAGGTCGAGGCCGCGCTGCAGCTCGGGCGCGGCGCGCTCGCCGCCGAACAGCACCTCGAAGCGGCGTGGGACGAGCGGCAGCTCCGACTCGCACTCCTCCTGCACGGCCGCTTCGAGGTCGCGCCACAGCGTCTGGTCGAGCTCCCACGCCTGCATCTCGGTCATGTCCAGGCGCACGCCGGAGAGCGCCTCGTCGAGGCAGGCGCGCATCAGCCGCCTCGCCGCCTCGGCGTGGCGCGGCTCGAGCTTCTCGACCCCGAGCTCCTTCGGAACGCGAGAGAAGAACTTGTAGAGCGCCGTGTGCGCGACCGACCCGCGCAGCTTCGCGTCCACCTGCGCGTCGATCGAGCGCGGCTCGAGGAAGCGATCGACGAACCACGCCGCCGAGCAGTCGGCGAAGCGCTCGAGCTCGGTGACGTTGAAGGTCGTCTTGGAGGCGAGCTGCTCGAGCACGAGCGGGTGCGTGATCCTCGTCGGACGGCGGAAGGCGGCGGTCGCGCGCTCGAGCCGCCGCTCCCAGCCGTTCGCGAGCGCGAGCGCGTCGGCCGCGGCGCGGTCGCGCGCGGCGAGCTCGGCGAGGGCGCGCAGCCGCTCCCGCTCGGTTGGCGCCGCCTCCAGCGTCCATGTGAGCGCCGAGAGCGGGCGCCGGCGCGTCCAGCGCCGCACGTCCTCCGGATCGAAGACCGCCTGCACCTCCTCCCAGAACGGGCTCGGCTCGCGCGGGCTGCCCTCGTCGGTGGCGGCCTCGCGCACGAGGTAGAGCCGCTGCGTGGGCCGCGTGCACGCCGTGTAGAAGAGGTACCGGTCGCGGGCCACGGGGTCCGGCCGCTCGAGACGGGCGCCGCGCTCGTCGAGCGCGCGCCGGGTCTCGTCCTCGAGGAACGGCGACGAGCCGCCCCGGCGCGGCAGGCTCCCCTCCTCGAGGCCGAGCACGAAGACCGCGTCGAAGCGGCGCGTGCGCGCGCGCAGCAGGTCGACGACGGCGACGCGGCCTGGCTCGTCGCCGCGGAACGGGCGGAGCGTCGCGCGCTCGATCGCCGCGGCGACGTCCTCGCGCGAGAGGTCGCCGGCGAGCGCCCGCCACCGCTCGAGCTCTCCGAGCAGCCGCGACAGCGCCTCGTGCGCGCGCAGATCGAGGCGTGACGCCTCGTCCGCGACCGGAGCGTCGAGCCCGTAGGCGCTGCGCAGCATCCGGGCGGCGAGGGCTCGCACCGCCGCGACCGGGTCGTCGGCCTCGCGCAGCTCGACGAGCGCCGGCAGCGGCCCGCCGCGCAGCCGCTCGGTCTCCTCGACGACGCGTTCCGGGGTCTGCACCGCGCGGCCGCGCAGCCGGCCCTCGACGAAGTCGACGGCGCGCCGCTCGAGGCCGGAGAAGGGCGAGCGCAGGAAGGTGAAGAGGTCGTTGCGCGTGCCGTCCAGCCACGCGAAGCGGAGCAGCGCTGTGAGCGCCTGCCCGAGCGGCGTCTGCGCGAGCCGGAGCTCGGCGTCCAGCGCGTACGGGATCCCGAGCGTCCCGAGCACCGTGTCGAGCGGGCCGCGCCACCGCTCGAGCGCCGGGCAGACGATGCCGATCCGCTCCGGCGCGGTTCCCGCGCGCAGCAGCCCGAGCAGCTCCTCGCCGACGAGCTCGAGCACGCCGCGGGCGCCGGCGCCCTCGAAGAAGCGCACCGCGCCGTCGATCGGCACGGGCTCGCGCCGCTCGTCGGAGAAGAGCGCTCGCTCCAGGTGCGCGAGCGCCGGGTGCGCAACCTCGCCGTAGCGCGGCGGCAGCTCCTCGATCGCGCCGCCGGCAAGGCGCGAGAGGTCGTCGGCCGTCCGCCGCAGGGAGGCGAACGTCGGCCGGCCCGGCTCGTACGGCAGCGACACCGTCACCTCCGTCCGGGCCGCGAGCGCCTCGAGCAGCGCCCACTCGGCCCCGGTCAGATCCTCGAACCCGTACGCGAAGACGGGCTCGCCGTGCCACGCGGAGAGGTCGGACTGGAGACGCTCCGCCGCGCGCCGGCGCAGAAGATCGCGGTCCCAGAGGCCGAGCCGGTCGAGCTCCGCCCGGTACGCCGCGTACAGCGCGGCGAGGTCGCCGTCGAGATCGGACGGGTCGAGGAGCCCCGACTCGAGCTCCCCGAGAGCGTGTTGCAGCGCGTCGGCGAAGCCGCCGAACCGGGCGGAGGCGGAGAGACGGTCGAGCCGCACGCCGGCGACCGAGCGCCGAACGAGCAGCGCCCGCTGCGCCTGCGAGAGCAGCGGCCGCGCGTCCGGAGCGCCGCCGGCGATCCGCTCGAAGACGTCGTCGAAGGTGCCGATCGAGCCGCCGAGGAGCCCGGGTCGCCGAGCGAGGAGATCCCGCTCGACGCGCTCGACGTCGGAGCGGTTGGGCACGATCAGGACGGGCTCGCGCTCGAGCGCGTCGAGGTAGCGGCCCAGCAAGAGCTCGACCTTGCCGGCGTTCGCAGGCCCGACGATCAGGCGCAGAGGCACCGCACCATCGTAGAGCGCTGGGGTGAAAGACCCGCCCTCGCGGGCGCCGGCGCACGGAGTGGAGTTCGGGACGGTGGGAGAAGCGACGCCTCTCCCACCGCGCCTAGTTCGCGGCCGCCTTCGGACGCCGCCCGCGTCGCGCCGCCGGCCGGCCGGGCGTCTTCGCCGCGCAGTCGTCGCAGAGGTCGGCCTGCTTCGCGCCGCGACGCGCATCCGCATAGGTGAGACGCATCACGGCTCCGCG
>JADGHP010000089.1 GCA_019683855.1 Thermoleophilia bacterium | reverse complement strand
GGGCCGCTGTCGGAGGCGCAGCGGGAGATGCTGCGGGAGCCGCAGGCACGCGCGCTCGGCGCCCGGTACGCGCTCGGTTGCTGGACGCGCGAGCTGGAGGGCGAGCGGGTCGCGCTCGACCACGAGGGCTCGGTCGCGGGCTACCAGTCGCTGCTGCTGCTCCTTCCCGGCGAGCGAGCCGCCCTCGCGGTGCTGACGAACAGCTGGCGCGGCAGCGCGCTCGTCCGTCGCGTCGTCCGCGACCTCGGGCTCGTGCCGCGCGCTGGCCGCCGCGGCGCCGGGGACGAGGGCGTGGAGCCGGGCCGGTACGCGCTCGACGGCGCCGAGGCGATCGTCGAGGCGACGCGGCACGGCGCTCGTATCACCGAGGTGGAGCGCGATCCGGTCACCGGTACTCGCATCGCCCGGTCCGCGGTCGCGGCCGAGCCGCTCGGGGACGGCGTGTACGGGCTCGCGGGCGGGCTGCTGATGAGCCACCGCGTCGACTTCCCGCGCCCCGGCGTCGCGCGGGTCGGCTGGGTGGCGCTGCCGCGGGTCGGTCGCTGAGCGTCCCGTGCGCGACGTCCGGCGCAGCGTCGCGCGCAGCGCCGGCAGCGGGCGGAGCCGCACGAGGAGCACCCAGCGCTCATCTGCGCAGTTCCGCCGCCGAAGGGCTTCGCGTGCACCTCCCCGCACGCGAGACAGCGCACCGTCTCGAGACCCCGAACGAGCCTTGCCTCACCCATGCCCTCGAAGACGCCGAGCGCAGGGGAGGCGTGCGAGGTCAGATCGGCCGCGACGCCTGGCGCGCGCGCTCGACGTCCTCCCCGATCGCGGCGACGAGCTCCGCCTCCGACCCGAATCGCGCCTGGTCGCGGAGCCGCTCCCACAGCTCGACGACGAGCCGCTCGCCGTAGAGGTCGCCGTCGAAGTCGAGCAGGAACACCTCGACGCGCCGCTCGACGCCGCCGTAGTGTGGGTTCGTGCCGATCGACACCGCGGCCCGCCGGCCGAGCGCCGAGCCCGCGTACACGCCGTCCCGTGGAAGGAGCAGCCCCGAGGGGACGTCGAGGTTCGCGGTCGGGAACCCGAGCGCCGTGCCGCGACGGTCTCCTGCGACCACGACCCCCTCGAGCTCCGGCGCGCGGCCGAGGAGGCGCGCCGCGCCGACGACCTCGCCGCTCGCGACCAGGCGGCGGATGTGGCTGGAGGAGATGCTCTCGACGAGGGGCACGCGCCGGACGTCGAAGCCGAGGCGCTCGAGCAGGTCGAGGTTGCCGCTTCGCCCATGGCCGAAGCGGAACGTGTCCCCCGCGGCCACGACCTGCGCGCCCGCCGCGCGGAGGACGTCCTCGGCGAACGCCTCCGGCGACAGGGACGCCAGCTCGCGGTCGAAGCGGAGCAGCAGCACGTCCTCCATTCCAGCCGCCTCGAGCAGCTCGAGCCGACGGCGTGTCGTCGTCAGCAGCTCGACGCCGTCTCCGACGACGCTGCGCGGGTGCGGATCGAACGTGATCGCCGCTGGACGCAGACCGGCCGCCCGCGCCGCCTCGAGCACGCGCAGGTGCCCGCGATGCACGCCGTCGAACGTGCCGATGGCCACCGCGCGCCGACCCGGCGCGAGCTCCTCCGGACGGCTGGCGACCTTCACGTCGCCGCCGCCCGGGCTGCCTCGATGCGGGCGAGCACCTCGCGCTCCGGCAGGAGCCGTCCCGGCTCGAACGCCGCGGGCGCGACTGCGTCCTCGACCGAGAACGGTCCGACCTCCGTCCGCCGGAGCGTCACGCAATGCCCGCCGAGCGCGTGCGCGATCGCCCGGACGTAGGTGCCGGAGCTGACCCGCAGGTCGAGCTCGACGCGCCCTTCCCTATACGCGATGACGTCGAGCGCGTACACCGTCGAGCGGCGGAGCGGCATCTCCACCTCGACGCCGCGCCGGGCCAGCCGGTATGCGCGCTCGCCGCCGATCTTCACCGCCGAGGCGGCGGGGATCGGCAGCTCGATCTCGCCGCGGAGGGCCGCGAGCCGCAGCTCGAGTTCGTCTCGCGACGGCGGCGAGAGCGTCTCCACGACCTCTCCCTCCGGGTCTCCCGTCGACGTACGGCGGGTGAGGTCGATCTCGGTGCGGTAGCGCTTGTCCAGGCCGATGAGGCATGAGGCAAGCCTAGTTGCCCTACCGGACAACACAAGCAGGAGGCCGCTCGCGAACGGGTCGAGCGTGCCGGCGTGCCCCGTGCGGGCGCGCGTCACTCGCCGGATCTGCGCCACGATCGCGAACGAGGACGGCCCGGCGGGCTTGTCGACGAGCGCGACCCCTGCGGGCTCAAGCGCGCGCGGCGGCACGTTGCGCGAGGAATCCCTGCCGGACGAGCTCGGTGATCTCGGTCACCGAGGCGTCGCTCGAGAACCCGGCGGCCTGCCGGTGGCCGCCGCCGTCGAACGTGCGCGCGATCGCCGACACGTCGAGCTCGTCGACGCTCGCCCGCAGCGACACCTTGCGCGCGGGCCCGCCGTCGCGCGGCGGCTCGCGGATCAGCACCGCCAGCTCCGCCCCTTCCACGGCGCGCAGGTAGTCGATGATGCCGTCCGAGTACGGCTCGGCCGCACCCACCTCGGCGAAGTCGCTGCGCAGGAGATGGGAGACGACGATGCGCCCTCCTTCGAGCACCTGGGCGCGCTCGAGCGCACGGGCGAGGAGCTTCAGCTTCGCGAACGCCACGGACTCGTAGACCTGCTGGAACACGGCGTGCACGTCCGCCCCGGCCTCCACGAGCTCGGCCGCGAGCCGAAGCGCCTTCGGCGTCGTGTTCGTGTACTGGAAGCGGCCGGTGTCGGTGACGACGGCGATGTAGAGCGCCTCCGCGAGATCAGGCGTGAGCGGGACGTCCAGAGCGGCGAGGACGTCGCGGAGCACCTCGCCGGTCGAGGAGGCGTCCGCGACGACGAGGTTGACGTCGCCGAAGCGCGTGTTGTCGTGGTGGTGGTCGACGTTGAGCACGAGCGGCGCCTGCGCGACGACCTCCGGGTCGCCGATGCGCTCCGCCTTGGCGCAGTCGACCGCGACGAGAACGCGCTCGGCGGCGTCGGCCGGCGCCGTGCGGACGAGCGCGCCGAGCGGCATGAACCCGTACTCGTGCGGGAGCGGCGTGTCGCCAGCGAGGTACATGACCGCGTCCTTGCCGAGCGCGTGCAGCGCGAGCGTCGTCGCGAGCAGCGAGCCGAGCGCGTCGCCGTCCGGGTTCTCGTGCGTGACGACGAGGAAGCGGTCGTGGCTTCGCAGCGCGTCAGCGATCGCCGTCAGGTCAGCCGTCGTCTCCGTCATGTACGTCCGGGGCGAGCTCGTCGATGAGTCTCGTCATGCGCACGCCGCGCTCGACCGACGGATCGTACTCGAAGGTCAGCCGCGGGGTCCGCTTGAGCCGGAGCTCCCGTGCGAGCCGCGCCTGGAGGATCCCGTGCGCGGCGTCGAGGCCGATCAGGCTCGCCCTGCGCTTGCGCGCGGAGCCGAGCACGCTCACGTAGACCTTCGCGTGGCGGAGGTCGGGAGTCGTGTCCACGCCCGTCACCGTGACCAGTCCGATCCGCGGATCCTTCAGCTGGGGCAGCGCCTCGGCGAGGACCTGGCGCACCGACTCGTTCACGCGCCGCATGCGTTCGCTCATGGGTCCATTGAAGCGGCTTTCTCGCCCGAGCCGCCCCTCCCTGCGGCCCGCGTCCGGTCGGGACATGTCCCTCCGGGCGCGCACCCCCGCCCTGGGTGGGGCCGCGGTCCCTCCGCCCTCGGCTTCGACGATACCGGGGAAGCCGTGGCGCCGGGGTCGCACCTCCGTCGCACCGTGCTCGCAGCTTCCTCCCGACTCCGTGGCGACTCGCCGCGAACGGCTCGCCGCCTCGCGACCGGCCCTGTGCTGCGGACGGGCATGCCGCCCGGCCGCAGCACCGCGCCGGCTCAGTCGTCGGGGTCGACGAGCACGCGCTCCGCGAGCGCCACCTCCCACTCCTGGCCGCGCAGCCAGCGCTCCGCCTCGTCGAGCAGCCGCTCCGCCTCCCGGTGCTCGCGGGCGACGCACGCCGCGGTGATCCGCGCCCGCTGCCAGGCGTCGTGGTGGTCGACCTCGGCGACCGAGGCGCCGACGCGGTTCTGGAGCTGCGCCTTCGCCGAGCGCAGGAAGCGCCGCTTGTCCTTCAGCGAGCGGGCCTCGGGGAAGCGCAGCTCGCACGTCAGGATCCCGACCCAGCCGCTCGCCACGGTCGCATTCAACCCCATTCTCCGGGGCGTCGCCCGCTCGGCGCTCCCCCGAAGCGCAGCCGCCGCCGGCTGTCCGCGTCGTCGAGCCCCGCTACGAGGCGGACGCCGAGGGCGCCTCGTCCAGCGAGGTTCGCTCCACCTCACGCGTCTCGAACACCTCGAGCACGTCGCCTTCCTTCACGTCGTTGAACCCGTCGAGGAGGATGCCGCACTCGAAGCCCTCGGCGACCTCGCGCACGTCGTCCTTGAACCGCTTGAGCTGGGCGATCGTGGTCGTGTAGACGACCGTCCCGTCGCGGACAACGCGGACGTTCGCGCCGCGCCGGACGACGCCGCTCGTCACCATGCAGCCCGCGATCGTGCCGAGCCGCGAGACGCGGAACAGGGCGCGCACCTCGGCCTCGCCGATCGTCTCCTCGGTCGTGACGGCCGACAGCTTCCCGACGAGCGCCCGCTCGATGTCCTCGGTCAGCTTGTAGATGACGTCGTAGGTGCGGATCTCCACTCCCTCGCGGGCGGCGAGATCGCGCGTCTCCGCGTTCGGGCGGACGTTGAAGCCGACGATGAGCGCGTCGGAGGCCGAGGCGAGCATGATGTCGTTCTGGGTGATCGCGCCGACGCCCTGCTGGATCACGTTGAGGCGCACCTCGGGGTGCTCGAACTTCTGGAGCTCGGAGACGACCGCCTCGACCGAGCCGACGACGTCGCCGCGGACGATCACGTTCAGGTCGGCGACCTCGCCCGCCTGGAGCTGCTGGAACAGCCCCTCGAGCGAGACGCCGGTGGGGCGCGCGCTCGCGAGCTGCTCGCGGCGCAGCCGCTCGGCGCGCCGGTTCGCGAGCTCGCGCGCCTGGCGCTCGTTCTCGACGACCCGCGCCAGCTCGCCCGCTGCCGGCGGCTTGTCGAAGCCGAGCACCTCGACGGGGTCGCCCGGGCGGGCCCTGTCGAGCTTCTCGCCCCGGTAGTTGTAGAGGGCGCGCACGCGGCCGTGCGCGTCGCCGGCGACGATCGCGTCGCCCACCTCGAGCGTCCCCCGCTGGACGAGGACGGTCGCGATCGGGCCGCGGCCCACGTCGAGGCGGGACTCGATGACCGGCCCCGACGCCTCGGCGTTCGGGTTCGCGCGCAGGTCGAGCTCGGCGTCGGCGACGAGGAGGATCCGCTCGAGCAGGTCGTCGAGGTTCTGCTGCGTCTTCGCCGACACCTCGGAGAACTGCGTCGTGCCGCCCCACTCCTCCGGCTGCAGGCCCTCCTGCGCCAGCTCCGCCTTGACCCGGTCGACGTTCGCGTCCGGGAGATCGATCTTGTTCACGGCGACGACGATCGGCACCCCGGCCGCGCGCGCGTGCGCGATCGACTCCTTGGTCTGGGGCATCACCCCGTCGTCGGCGGCGACGACGAGCACCGCGATGTCGGTCACCTTGGCGCCGCGGGCCCGCATCGCGGTGAACGCCTCGTGGCCGGGCGTGTCGAGGAAGGTGATCTTGCGGCTGTCCACGTCCACCTGGTAGGCGCCGATGTGCTGCGTGATCCCTCCCGCCTCGGTCTCGACGACGCGGGACTTGCGGATGGCGTCGAGCAGGGTCGTCTTGCCGTGGTCGACGTGGCCCATGATCGTGACCACCGGCGGCCGCGGCTCCAGAGCCTCGTCGGGGTCGTCGAACGCCTCCGGCTCGTCGTCCTCGTCGGCGGCGTGCTTGATCGTCACCTCGCGGCCCAGCTCGGCGGCGACCAGCTCGACCTCCTCGTCGGAGAGCGATTGGGTCGCGGTCCGCATCTGCCCGAGGCTCATCAGGATCTTGATGATGTTCGGCATCGGCACGCCGAGCGCCTGCGAGAGGTCGCGGACGCTGACCCCGGACTCGACCGAGACGGGCCCGGTGGGTTGCGCGGGCGCCTGCGGGCGGCTCTCGCGCCGCTGCCCGTCCTGGCCGCCGCGCGCCTGACGCTGGTCGCGGAGCGGGCGCGCCGCCTGGTTGTCGATCACGACGCGACGCCTGCGGCTTCCCGGGCCGCCGCCGCGTGGACGAAGCGGCCGATTCGGCCTGTTTCCGCCGTTAGCCATCGAGCTCCCTTGCCATGGACTCCTCAGTGTAGATGCGGGCGAGCGCCGGATCGATCCGGACGGCCTGGCGCAGCGTGCGCGCGAACCCGCGGCGCGCGACCGCCCGCTCGAAGCAGGCGAGCCGCCGGCACGTGTAGGCGCCCCGGCCGGGCACGCGCCTGCCGGGTACGAGCACCCCGTCGCGCGCCGCGAAGCGCAGCAGCTCCCGCTGCGGCGC
>JADGHP010000088.1 GCA_019683855.1 Thermoleophilia bacterium | reverse complement strand
CGAGCACGGGACGAGCCTGCCGCCCTCGAGCCGCAGTACCTCGTCGAAGCGCTCCAGCCGCAGAGGCGAGTGCGTGATCACGAGCAGCCCGATCTCGCTCGAGGCGTCGAGCAGGTCGTCGAGCACGGCGGCCGCGGTCTCCTCGTCGAGGTGCGCGGTCGGCTCGTCGAGCACGAGGATGCGGGCGCCCGAGAGCAGCGCGCGGGCGAGCGCGATCCGCTGGCGTTGGCCGCCGGAGACGAGCGCTCCATCGTCCCCGACGAAGGTGTCGAGGCCGTCCGGCAGCGACGCGACCCAGGCGTCGGCTCCCGCGCGGCGCAGGGCGTCGAGGATCTCCGCGTCGGTCGCGTCCGGACGGGCCAGCCGCACGTTCTCGCGGATCGTCGTCGCGAAGAGGTGCGCGTCCTGCCCGGCGAGTGCGACGACGCGGCGCACGTCGTCCTGCGCGTACGCGCGGAGGTCGTGGCCGTCGAGGGTGGCGCGCCCGCCATCGAGGTCGCGGAAGCGCACGAGCACGTGCGCCAGGCTCGTCTTGCCCGCGCCGCTCGGCCCGACGAGCGCGACGCGCCGCCCCGGGCGAAGCTCGAGGTCGGCGCCGTCGAGCAGCCACGGGCCGTCGCCGTGGCGGAGCCGGGCGCCCTCCAGTCGCAGCACGCCCGGGCCGGTGAGAGGCCGCGGCGACGCGGGGTCGCGCACCGGCGGCTCGGCGTCGACGACCGCGAACAGCCGCTCAGCGGCGGCGCCGGTTCCGGCGAGATGCTGCGCCGCCGCCGGCAGCGCGCGCACTCCCTCGAAGCTGCCGAGCGAAAGCAACGCCAGCATCCCGAGCAGGACGCCGTCGAGGTGTCCGGCGACCACGGCGGGGACGGCGGCTGCGAGCGCGGCCGTCGCCGCGAGGCCCGAGATCGCGGTGACGAGCCCCTCGCCGGCGCCGCCGGCGAGCGCCTCGCGGACGACCGCGCGTCGCAGGCGCCGGTCCGCCTCCTCCAGCCGCTCGAGCCGCGTCTCCGCGGCGCCGTACGCGACGAGCTCCGGCAGCCCGGCGAGCAGCTCGACCGTCCCGCCGGCGAGCTCCGCGCGCTCGCTCGGCCTGCGGCGACCGCCGTTCCGCGCCACCCGCGCCGCGAGCAGCGGCGCCGCGACCGCACCCGCCGCGAGCGCCACCGCGACCGCGAGACCCGCTTCCGGCACGAGGAGCCCGGCCGTGAGCGCCGCCGCGCCTCCTACGACGAGGGCCGCGAGCGGAGGGCCGACGACGCGCACGAGCAGGTGCTGCAGCGCGTCCACGTCCGCCACGAAGCCGCTCAGCAGCTCGCCGGGGCGCTGCCCCGGCAGGCCGCCCGGCACGAGCGGCTCCAGCCGCTCGAAGAGCGCCACGCGCACGCGACCGAGGAAACGCAGCGCCGCGTCGTGGGAGACGAGGCGCTCGAGGTAGCGCAGCACCGCCCGCGCGAGCGCGAAGAAGCGGACGGCGACGATCGTCACCGTCAGCGAGAGGATCTCCGGCCGCAGCGCCGCCCGCGAGATCAGGTAGCCGGACGACGCCATCAACGCCGCGCCGGCGGCGAGCGTGAGCGAGCCGAGCGCGAGCGCGAGCGCGAAGCGGCGCCGCAGCGGGCGCGCCAGCGCGAGCACGCGGACGAGCGGGCCCCTCACGCGGCGACGACCTCCTCGCACGGCAGCGCGCGCAGCCGGCCGTCTCGCAGCTCGAGAGCGCGGTCGACGACGTGCAGCACCGCGGGGTCGTGGGTGGCGACGAGCACGCTCACCCTCCTCGGCAGCGCCGCGATCGCCTCGAGCACGGCGACGGCCGAGGCGTCGTCGAGGTGTGCGGTCGGCTCGTCGAGGAGGAGGATCGGCGCGTCGCGCAGGAAGCCGCGCGCCAGGGCGACGCGCCGCGTCTCGCCGGCCGAGAGCGAGACGCCGCCCGGCCCGACGCGCACGTCGAGGCGTCGCGCGAGCTCCGGCGCGCCCGCGGCCGCGAGCGCCGCCCCGACCTCCGCGTCCGTCGCCTCCGGTCGCCCGAGGCGGACGGCGTCGGCGAGCGTCCCCGCCTCGAGCAGCGGCCGCTGCGGCACCCACGCGATCCTCCGCCGCCAGGCGTCGGGATCGGCCGCGAGCACGTCGTCGCGGCCGACGAGGATCCGGCCCTCCACCGGGTCGAGGAAACGCAGCAGCAGCGCGAGCAACGTCGACTTGCCGGCGCCGCTCGGCCCGTACAGCGCCACGCGCTCGCCCGGCGCCAGCTCGAGAGTCACGTGGCGTAGGACGCGACCGCGCCCGGGGTAGGCGGCGCTCACGCGCTCGAGCCGCAGGGGCGCGAGCGCCGGATCGGGCGCGGCGCCCGTCCCTGCCGCCGTCGTCGCCGGCGCGAGATCGACGAGCTCGAGCAGCCGCCGCGCCGCGGCGAGCCCGTCCGCGCTCGCGTGGAACTGCACCGCACCGTTCCGCCACGGGAGGAACAGCTCGGGCGCGAGGACGAGGATCGCGAGCGCCGGCTCGAGCGCGACGCCGCCTCGCGTGAGCCGGATGCCGATCTCCACCGCGACGAGCGCCGTGCCCAGCGAGGCGGCCAGCTCGAGCACGAACGCCGAGAGGAAGGCGATGCGCAGCGTCGCCATCGTCCCGCGCCGCAGCTCGTCGGTGCGCCGGGCGATCGCCTCCGCCTGCGCCGCCCCGCGCCGGTAGGCGCGGAGCGTGGCGAGGCCGCGCACGACGTCGAGGAAGTGCGTGGACAGGCGCGCCAGCGCCTCGCGCCGGCGCTCGGTCGCCTGCTCGGCGCCGCGGCCGATCAGGATCCCGAACACCGGGATCGTGGGCAGCGCTACGGCGAGCGCGACCGCGGAGGTGAGGTCGCGGACCGCGATCCAGCCGAGCAGCACCGGCGGGACGACGGCGCCGAGCACGAGCTGGGGGAGGAACCGGGCGAAGTACGGCTCGAGCGCCTCTGCGCCGTCCACCGTCGCGGCCGCCACCTCGCCGGCGTGGAGATCGCCGAGCCCGCCCGGCCGAGCGGAGACGAGGTGCGCGAGCACGCGCCGGCGCAGCGCCGCCACCGTCCCGGCGGCCGCGAGCGAGCCGCCCGTCTCGAACGCCCAGGCGAGCCCGCCGCGCGCGACCGAGACGGCCGCGAGCGCGAGCAGGGGCGCCGCAAGCTCGCCCAGCCCCCGGTGGGCGAGGAACGCGCCCGCGACGACGTGTCCGAGGAGGGCCGCCTGGGCGACGATCGCCGCCGCGGTCGCCAGCGCGAGCACGACGCTCGCGGCCAGGAAGCGCCGGGCCGGCCGCGCCTCGCGCAGCAGCCGCGGGTCGAGGGGGCGCACGGCCCTAGCTCCCGTGGTGGGGAGCGCCGCGCCCGAGCGGCGAGCGTGCGAGCACCTCCAGCGGCGAGCGGATCTTCGCCGCTTCGTCGTCGCCGAGCCGGGCCCGGAACACCCAGTACGTCCACGCCTGGTAGAGCAGGACGATCGGCGTGAACACGAGCGCGACGATCGACATCACCGTGAGGGTGTAATGCGAGGAGCTGGTCGTGAAGATCGTCGGGCTGAAGGCGTCGTCGATGCTGGAGACGATCACGCGCGGGTAGAGGTTGAGGAAGAGCGTGAGCGTGACGAGCGCGATCGAGACGGCGGTCGCGGCGAACGCGAGCCCGTCGCGGGCAGCGCGCGAGAACGTCCACGCCGCGAACGGGAGCACCATCGCGGCGATCGGGATCACGCCCGGCACGAGCCCCTTCTCGTGCGCCGCCACCGCGTTCGCGTACGTCCAGACGAGGAAGCCGAAGACGAGCCCCGCCGCCGGCAGCGCGAGGACGAGCGCCGCGCGGCGGGCGCGCCGCTGCAGCTCGCCGCTCGTGCGCAGCGTCAGGAAGAGCGCGCCGTGGAAGGCGAAGAGCGCGAGCGTCGTCAGCCCGCCGAAGAGCGCGTACGGTCCGAGCAGGTCGAGCAGGTTGCCCGTGAACTCACCCTCGGCGTCGATCGGCACGCCGTGGACGACGTCGGCCAGCGCGACGCCCCAGAGCAGGGCGGGCAGGGCGCTGGAGACGGCGAGCGCGACGTCCCAGCGGCCGCGCCAGCGCGCGTCGGGCTGCTTGTTGCGGTACTCGATCGCCACGCCGCGCACGATGAGGCCCAGGAGCACGAGGAAGAGCGCGAGGTAGAAGCCCGAGAAGAGCGACGCGTACCAGCCGGGGAAGGCGGCGAAGGTGGCGCCGCCCGCGACGAGCAGCCACACCTCGTTCCCGTCCCACACGGGCCCGATCGTGCGGATCAGCGTCCCGCGCTCCTCGACCGTGCGGCCGACGAACGGCAGCAGCATGCCGACGCCGAAGTCGAAGCCCTCGAGCACGAAGTAGCCGATCCAGAGGACGACGATGAGGAAGAACCACAGCGTCTCGAGGTTCCAGTAGCCGTGGGTGGATGCCGCGAGCAGGGGCGTCATCAGTACGTGAGCGCGGGGATGCGGGTGGGGGTTCCGTCGGTCGGGCGGACCTCCGCGTAGGCGCCCTCGGGGTCGGGGCCGTGCTTGACGGCGCGGATGAGCAGCACGGCCTCGACCGCCGCGAGCGCCCCGTAGAGGAGCGTGAAGCCGGCGAGGGTGAGCCCGACCGACCAGGCGCCGACGGTCGGCGAGACGGCGTCCCGCGTCAGCAGGAGTCCCTGGACGATCCAGGGCTGGCGGCCGATCTCGGTGAACACCCAGCCGGCGAGGTTGGCGAGGACGGGGAGCGCGATCGCCCAGACGGCGAGGCGCAGGTAGCGGTCGCTTCCCTCGAGCCGTCCCGGCCGGCGCGCGAGCCAGAGGCCGACGGCGGCGAGGATCACGGCGAGGAAGCCGATCCCGGTCATGATCCGGAACGACCAGTACGTCGCGCCGACGATCGGCTTGTAGTTGCCGGGGCCGTAGGCGGCGGCGTACCGGCGCTGGATGTCGTTCATGCCCTCGACCCTGCCGTTCCACGAGTTGTCGGCGAGGATCGAGAGGGCGTGGGGCACGGCGATGCTGACGAGGCTCTTGTTCGGGTAGCGCTGCCACGGGCCGATGTCGAACAGCGAGAAGGGGGCGCCGCTCCGGGTCTCGTAGAGCGCCTCGGCGGCGGCCATCTTCATCGGCTGCTGCCGCGTCATGAGCTGGCCCTGCGCGTGGCCGATCAGCACGGTGGCGAGCCCGGCGGCGAGCGTCGTCCAGAGCGCGACCGTCGCGGCGGGGCGGAACAGCGCGCGATCCCCGCCGCGCCGCAGGTGCCACGCGGCGACGCCGAGGACGAGCATGGCGGAGGTGAGGAGCGCGGCGGCGATCGTGTGCCCGAACGCGCGGATCAGCGTCGAGTTGGTGAGCACCTGCGCGATCGACGTCAGCTCCGCCCGCTTGGTCTCCGGGTTCAGCCTGTAGCCGACCGGGTGCTGCATCCACGAGTTGGCGGCGAGGATGAAGTACGCCGACGCGGTCGTTCCGAGCGCGACGAGCCAGATCGTCGCGAGGTGCACCTTCGGCTTGAGGCGGTCCCAGCCGAAGATCCACAGGCCGAGGAAGGTGGACTCGAGGAAGAACGCCGCCAGCCCCTCGATCGCGAGCGGCGCGCCGAAGATGTCGCCGACGTAGCGGGAGTAGGCGGACCAGTTCATGCCGAACTGGAACTCCTGGACGATCCCGGTGACGACGCCGAGCGCGAAGTTGATCAGGAACAGCTTTCCGAAGAAGCGGGTGAGGCGCAGCCACTTCTCGTCCCCCGTCCGGTACCACGCGGTCTGCATGCCGACGAGGAACCACGCCGTGCCGATCGTCACCGGGACGAACAGGAAGTGGTAGAGGGTGGTGATCGCGAACTGCCAGCGGGCGAGGTCGAGTGCCACGAGACGAGGCTGCCCCGCGCGTGCGTCGTGAGCATCGGCGGCCGCCACGCGTTCTCGCTGCGGGTTTCTACGGATCGCGGGCTCTCCGCGCCGCCGCCTGCGGGCGCCGGCGCCCGGGGAGGCGGGTAGGCTCGGCGCGGCGACGGCGCTCCTGATCGCCCTCGCGCTCGGCTGGCTGCTCGGCCTCGCCGCGCGGTAGGCGGAAAGCGACTCGGGGCGGGCGCTGCGCATTCCGTTGCGAAGGCGGCACGAGCTCGTGACGCCTTCCCGGCTAGCGTCGTCCCCGTGGCGACGAGGGCGGCGACACCGTGGGGACCGGCGGATCTCGTCGAGGAGCTGACCCTCCCCCAGCAGGCGGGGAGGAAGCGGTTCGCGTCGCGCGTCCAGCTGCTCGAGACGGCGAGCGGGGAGCGGCTCGTCCGCTTCGCCTACTCGACCGGCGGCAGCGCGCGGCGCGGGCCGGTGACGCTCCGGGAGCGGGACATTGCACGGCTGCGAGCCGCGCTCGCCCAGCACCCGGCGCTCGCCGAGGCGCTTCGGCTCTGAGGGCGGGCGGCCGGCGCTCGCGCGCTGCCCGCGTTTCCCGAGGGGCCGGCGCTCAGGCGAGCGCCTGTCTCTTAAACACATATGACGCTGCCGAAGATATGAAGTGTGTAGAT
>JADGHP010000087.1 GCA_019683855.1 Thermoleophilia bacterium | reverse complement strand
GTGCTCCTGCGCGCGCCGACGATGGGGGAGACCTCGGGCAGCGCGATCCGCGCGCTCTCGCTCGGGAAGCCGCTCGTCGTGAGCGACGTCGGCTGGTTCACCGAGCTGCCCGACGAGGTCGCGCTCAAGGTGGCGCCGGGCGGCGAGGACGAGGTAGTCGCGCTGGCTGCCGCGCTCGGACGGCTGGCTGAGCCGGGCGTCGCGGAGCGGATGGGCGCGATGGCGCGCGCGTACGTCGAGGCGGAGCACGATCTCGGGCGCGTCGCGGAGCGCTACGCCGCTGCGCTCGAGCAAGCCGCCGGGGACGCGCTCGTGCGCGAGCGCGTCCTGCGCGAGGTGGCACAGGCGGCCGCGGAGGTCGGGATCGAGCCGGAGCCGCTCGCGCCGGCGCTCGCGGAGGCGGCCATCGTCTCGCCGGACGGACGCGTCTCTTCCGGACATGTCCCGCGACCTGGTCGCGGGACATGGCCTCTCGGGAGGTGGCCCGTTTGGGCATGGCTCGGCGGGCTGTACGCGGTCGCGGTCGCGGTGCTGCTCGCGCTCGGGCTGCGCGTGTCGGCGCCCTGGATCATGGTCGACGAGCTCGTCTACTCGGACATGGCCCGGAGCTTCGCCGCGACCGGGCACTTCCTGATCCGCGGCGCGCACGCCGGCTACGGGCCCCTCTACCCGCTGCTCCTTTCGCCGGTCTACGCGGCGATCGGCCCGGTGGTCGACGTCTACGGCTGGCTGCGGGTCGTGAACGCGCTGCTCGCGGCGTCGGCGGTCTTCCCCGCCTACCTGCTCGCGCGCCGGGTCGTCAAGCAGCCCGCCGCGCTCGGCGCAGCCGTCCTGACCGTCGCCGTGCCGTCGCTCGCATACGTCGGCACGGTGATGACGGAGAACCTCTTCTACCCCCTCTTCCTCTGGCTCGCGCTCGCGCTCGTGCTCGCGCTCGAGCGGCCGACGGTCGCGCGTCAGCTCGCCGTGCTCGCTCTCTGCGCGGCCGCGTTCGAGACGCGGGCGCAGACGGTCGCGCTCGTCGTCGCGGTCGCGAGCGCGCCGCTCCTCCTCGCCTGGATCGAGCGCGGCCGCCCGCGCCGGCTCTCTGTCTGGGCGCCGCTCTACGGCGTGCTCGCCGCCGCGGTCGTGCTCGTCGTGCTCGTCGAGGTGGCGCGCGGCCGCTCGCCGGCGGCGGTGCTCGGCAACTACAGCGTCACGAGCGGCGGCGGCTACCGGCCGTGGCCCGCGCTCCGCTGGCTCGTGCTCCACGTCGCCGAGCTCGACCTGTACCTGTGGGTGCTCCCGTTCGCGGCGCTCATCGTCCTCGTCGCGAACGCGCGCCATCTCGACGCGCGGCTGCGCGCGTTCGCCGCCGCGACCGCCGCCCTCTCGGTGTGGCTTTCGCTCGAGGTGGCGGTCTTCGCCTCGCGCTACTCGCTGCGGATCGAGGAGCGCAACCTCTTCTACCTCGTGCCGCTCTGCCTGATCGCGCTGCTCGCGTGGATCGAGCGGGGACAGCCGCGGCCGCCGCGCGCCGCGGTCGCCGCCGCCGGCCTCGCCGCCGCGCTGCCGGGTGCGATCCCGTTCCTCGGGCTGCTGAACATCACGGCGCAGTCGGACACGCTCGGCCTGCAGCCGTGGTGGTACCTCGGCGAGGAGTTGGCGGGCCGCGGCTCGGTCGGCGTCGCGGCGGTGCTCGTCTCGAGCGCGCTCGCCGCCGCCTTCCTCTGGCTGCCGCGCCGGTACGCGCCCGTTCTGCCCCTCCTCGTCGCGCTCGGCTTCCTCGCCACCTGGCTTCCGCTCGAGCTGTGGACGCACTCGTTCCCGCGCCTCGGCTCGAGCGCGGTCGCGCAGGGGATCGGCAACTCCGACCGAAGCTGGATCGACCGCGCCGTCGGCCCCGACGCGCGCGTGGCCGTGCTCTGGACCGGCGGCAACGACCTCGCCGTCTGGGAGAACGAGTTCTGGAACCGGAGCGTCTCGCGCGTCTACGACCTGACGACGCCGCTCGGCGGGGACATGCCCTCGACGCACGTGTCCGTCGAGCGGAGCACGGGGATCCTGCGCACGCCTGCCGGCGGGACGATTCCCGAGCGGTACGTCCTGACCCGCGTCGGCGACGAGCTCCGGGGCACGCCGGTGGCGCGCGACAAGGCGAAGGGGCTCGTCCTCTACCGCGTCCTGCCGCCCGCGCGCACGACCACGACCGTCACCGGCCTCTACGACGACCCGGTCAACCCCTGGTCGAACGCGCACCCGGTCTGGACGCGCTACCAGTGTCGCGGCGGTACGCTGACCGTGGTCGTGTCGAGCGACCGGAACCTCTTCCAGGGGAAGGCGCAGACCGTGCGCGTCACCGGGACGACCCCCGCGCGCACCTTCCGCATCTCCTCCGCGACCTCGGGGACGCGGCTGACCTTCCCGCTCGAGCCGGAGCGGGGGATCTGCCGCGTCGCGTTCGACATCGCGCCGGCGCGGCGGCCCGCGGACTACCCGCGGCTGCACCGCGACGACCCGCGCCTGCTCGGCCTCCACTTCGAGTCGCCGCCGTTCCGGTACTCCCCGCCGAAGTGAGGATCGTCGTCGACGTCTCGCCGCTGTCGCACCAGCGCACCGGCGTCGGCAACTACGTCCGCGGCTCGCTCGCCGGGATCGCCGAGGCGGCGGCGGGACGCCACGAGCTCGTCGCCTTCGCGCCCGCGAGCGCCCGCGGGCGGCGCGCGATCGAGGCGTCGCTGGACGGCATCGCGCTCGTGCGGCGGCTGCCGGTCCTCCCCGCGGCGCACGCGGCGCGCACCGCGTGGAGCCGGCTCGGGTGGCCGCCGGTCGAGCTCCTCGTCGGCCGGCTCGACGTCTTCCACTTCAGCGACTGGATGTACCCGCCGCAGCGGGGCGGGCTGCGCTCGACGATGGTGCACGACCTCGTGCCGCTCCGCTTCCCGCAGTGGGTGCACCCGCGCACCGCGCGGATGCACGGCGCCAAGTACCGGCACGCCGCGCGCGCCTGCGACGTCGTGATCGTCAACTCCCGTTACACCGCCGACGACGTGGCCGAGACGCTTCGCGTGCCGCGCGAGCGCATCCACGTCGCGCATCCCGGCGTGGACGCCGCGTTCTCGCCGGAGGGCGAGCGCGCCGATCTCGGTCGGCCCTACGCCCTCACGGTGGCGACGCTCGAGCCGCGCAAGAACCTCGGCACGCTCGTCGAGGCCTACCGGCGCATGGGCTCGACGGAGCTCGCGCTCGCGGTCGTGGGGGCAGCGGGGTGGGGGGAGCAGCCCGCGCTGGAGGCCCCCGGCGTCGTTCGGCTCGGCTACACGCCGCCGGAGGAGCTGCCGCGCCTCTACCGCGGCGCGAGCGTCTTCGTCTACCCGTCGCGGTTCGAGGGCTTCGGGATGCCGGTGCTCGAGGCGATGGCGTGTGGCGTTCCCTGCGTCGCGTCCGCGCACGCCTCGCTCGACGAGGCGTGCGGCGGCGCGGCCGTGCGGGCCGACCCCGAGGATCCCGACGCGCTCGCGGCGGCGATCGGGGAGGCGCTCGCGCGGCGCGACGAGCTCGTCCCGCGCGGGATCGAGCACGCGCGGCGCTTCACCTGGCGGGCCTGCGGCGAGGCGCACCTGCGCGCATGGGGGGCCGCGTGACCGCCGCGGGAGGCGCTGCCGATCCGAGCGGCGGAGCCGCGCCGCTGCGCGTGGGGCTCGACATGACGGCGCTCGCGCTCACGCGCGCGGGCACGGCTCGCTACCTGCGCAACCTGCTCGCGCGGCTCGCGGGCCGGGTCGAGGTGCGCGCGTTCCGCTTCGGCGGCCCGGGCCGCGCGTCGGTGCTCGCGCGCGAGCTCGTCTGGTACCCGCACCGGCTCGGCCGCGTGGCCGCGCGCGATCGCGTCGACGTCCTCCACTGCCCGACCTACTACGCGCCGGTGTCGTCGCACGTCCCGACGGTCGTGACCGTCCACGACCTCGCCGTCTGGCGGCATCCGGAAGCGTTCGGGCGCTGGACGCGGGCGTACGTCCCGCGCGCCGTGCCGCGCATGCTGCGGGCGGCGGCGCGCGTGATCGCCGTCTCCGAGTTCACGCGCGGCGAGCTCGTCGAGCTTGTCGGGCTCCCCGACGAGAAGATCCGCGTCGTGCCGAACGCCGTCGAGGAGGTCTTCTCGCCTCAAGGGGACGCGGCCGAAGGGGAGTACGTGCTCGCGGTGGGGACGCTCGAGCCGCGCAAGAACCTCGAGCGGCTGGCCGACGCCGCCCGGCGGGTGGGCCGGGAGCTGCGCGTCGCCGGGGAGGCCGGTTGGGGCGGCGTCCGTCTCGACGGCGTCCGCTGGCTCGGCCGCGTCGACGACGAGGAGCTGGCGCGGCTCTATCGCGGCGCGCTCTGCGTCGCATATCCGTCCCTCTACGAGGGCTTCGGCATCCCGGTGCTCGAGGCGATGGCGTGCGGCGCGCCGGTCGTGACGAGCTGCGGCGGCGCGACCGAGGAGGTCGCGGGCGGGGCGGCCGTCCTCGTCGACCCGTACGACCCGGAGGCGATCGCGGCGGGCATCGAGGAGGCGATCGCGCGGCGCGACGAGCTGCGGGCGCGCGGCCTGGAGCGGGCGCGCGCCTTCTCCTGGGACGAGACGGCGCGGCGGACGATCGAGGTCTACCGCGAGGTGTCCCGTTGAGGCATGTCCCGGTGTCAGACGTGCGAACGAGAGCGCAACGACATCGTCACGACGCGCCCCGCCGGGTGCAGGACGTTCCCGCCGCCTCTCGCCCTGACCGTCTCTTCGGGCCCTGTCCCGGTGTCAGACACCGTCACGGAGGTGTTGCGGATGAGTGACCCGCTCGTCGTGATCGACGCGGACGTGCTCGGGCGGCAGCGCACCGGAGACGAGACGTACGTGCGCGAGCTGCTGCGGGCGCTGCCCGCGGTCGGCGACGGGCTCCGCCTCGCCGCGATCACGCGCCGCCCCGAGCTCGTGCCCGACGGCGTCGAGCCGATCCGCCTGCCCGCCCGCATCCAGGAGCTGCGCATGGCGGTGCGCGTGCCGCTGCTCCTACGCGCGCTTCGGCCCGCGCTCGCGCACTTCGTGCACTCGCTGCCGCTCGCGCTCCCGTGCCCCGCCGTCCTGACCGTCCAGGATCTCTCCTTCGAGCGGGACGCGTCGCTGATGGGCCGGCGCGAGACCGCGATCTTCCGGCTCGTCGTGCCCCGCTCGGCCCGGCGGGCGCGGCGCGTGCTCGCGATCTCGCAGCGCACGAAGGACGACCTCGTCGCCCTCTACGGGCTTCCGCCCGAGAAGGTCGTCGTCACGCCGCTCGCCGTCGACCCCGCGTTCCGACCCGGCGGGGCCCGCGGCGACTACCTCCTGTTCGCCGGCTCGATCGAGCCGCGCAAGAACCCGCTCGCCGCGGCGGAGGCCGCGCGCGCCGTGGGCCGGCCGCTCATCGTCGTCGGACCGGAGCGGGACGCCGCCCTCGCCGCGGAGCTGCGCCGCCGCGGCGCCGACGTGCGGGGCTTCGTCTCGCACGACGAGCTCGTCCGGCTGGTGCAGGAGGCGGCCGCGCTCGTGTTCCCGACCCGCTACGAGGGCTTCGGGCTGCCGGTCGTGGAGGCGATGGCGTGCGGCACCCCCGTCGTGGCGACTCCCGACCCGGCCGTGCGCGAGGTCGGCGGCGACGCCGTCGCCTACGCGGAGCCGGGGTCGTTCGCCGATGCGGTCGCGCGCGTGCTCGCCGACCCCGAGCCGTGGTCGCGCGCCGGGCTCGAGCGCGCGCGGCTCTTCTCGTGGGAGGAGACGGCGCGCCGCACCGTCGCCGTCTACCGTGAGGCGCTCGCATGAAGGTGTCGGCGGTCGTCGTCTCCCACGGGCACGCGGGCGAGCTCGCCGCCTCGCTGCCGGCGCTCGCGCCGCAGGTGGACGAGCTGCTCGTGATCGCCAACCCCGTCCCCGACAGCCTGCCGCCCGAGCTGCCCGAGGGGGCGCGGGTGCTGCGCAACGAGCGCGTCCTCTCCTTCGCCGCGAACGCGAACCTCGGCGCGGCGAGCACGCGGCACGAGCTCGTGCTCGTCGCGAACCCCGACGCCGTGCCCGAGCCGGACGCGGTCGCGATCCTGCGCGGCTTCATGGAGGAGCACCCGCGCTGCGGCGTCGCGGGCCCGAAGATGCTCTACCGCGACGGGAGCTGGCAGGCGTCGCGGCGCAGCTTCCCCACCGTCGCGTCGACGCTCGTGCGCCGGACGCCGCTGCGGCTGCTCTTCCCGCCGCTGCGCTGGCAGCGCCGCCACTACCTCCTCGACGAGCGCCCGGACGAGCCGGTGCCGGCCGACACGATGCTCGGCGCGTTCCTGCTCCTCCGCCGGAGGATGCTCGACGAGATCGGCGGCTGGGATCCCGGCTTCCGCATGTACTGCGAGGACATCGACCTCAACTACCGCGCCGCGAAAGCCGGCTGGGAGCGCTGGTACGTGCCGGCCGCGGTCGTCCGCCACGAGTACGCGGCCGTGATCGACAAGCGCTTCCTCACCCGCCACACGCTCTGGCACGCGCGCGCGATGCT
>JADGHP010000086.1 GCA_019683855.1 Thermoleophilia bacterium | reverse complement strand
GGCAGCGTCTTCGCGAGGATCGAGATGTCGAGCCAGATCGACCAGTTCTCGAGGTAGTAGAAGTCGAGCCGCACGAGGTCGTCGAAGCTGAGCTCGATCCGGCCCGACACCTGCCAGAGCCCGGTCATCCCCGGCAGGACGAGGTAGCGCTTGCGGTGCCAGTCCTCGAGCTGGACGAAGTCGCGCAGCGGCAGCGGTCGCGGGCCGACGAGCGACATCTCTCCGCGCAGCACGTTCAGGACCTGCGGCAGCTCGTCGATCGAGTAGCGGCGGAGGATGCGGCCGACGCGGGTCACGCGCGGGTCGTCCTTGATCTTGAACAGCGGCCCCGAGGCCTCGTTCGCCGCCTCGAGCGCCGCCTGCCGCTCCGCCGCGTCGACGTACATCGAGCGGAACTTGAACATCCCGAACTCGCGCTCGCCGAGGCCGATGCGCCGGTCGCGGTAGAAGACAGGCCCCGGTGAGTCGAGCTTCACGGCGAGCGCGATCAGCGCCCAGAACGGCAGCGCGAAGACGACGAGGGCGGCGCTGACGACGAGGTCGAAGGCGCGCTTCAGCGCCCAGTCGAGCCCGACCACGACCGGGGGCCGGAGCTCGAACAGCGGCACGCCCTGGCCGGGCACGTACTCGGCACGCTTGGTGAGGACGTCCGCGGTCGTCGGGGCGATCCGCACCTTCACGGCGTGCCGGTGCGCCTCGTCGACGAGGTCGAGCAGCTCCTCCTCCTCGAGATCGGTGGCGCTGACGATCAGCTCGTCCAGCTCGTGGGTCTCGAGGACGCGACGCAGCTCCTCGGGACGGCCGAGGACGGGCAGGCCCGTCGCCTCGCCGTCCCGCGAGACGACCCCGACGAACTCGTAGTCGATGCCGCTGCGGCCGAGCCCGAGCGCCCGCCGGAGCGAGACGAGCCGCTCCCCCTCGCCAACGAGCACCGCGCGCCGCCGGACTCCCGCGACCCGCCACAGATCGCCGGTGACGACCTCGTAGCTCGAGCGCAGAAGCGAGATCACGACCGCGCTGAGCACGAACGAGATCGCGTACAGACCGAAGGTGGTGTGCTGGTACCCCGTCCCGACCGCGAACGCGAGCGTGATCAGCGTCACGAGCAAGAGCGACGAGACGATCCGCCCCACGCCGGCGCGCCGCTCCCGCGGGGCGTACAGACCGGCGCGCCAGAAGACGAGCACCGTGACCACCGTCAGGAACGGCAGCCACTTCGCCTCCGCGTCCCAGGGCAGGCCCCACAGGATGGGCCGCTCGCCGTAGTAGATCTCCCGCAGGACGAGCGCGAGGTAGATCGACGCGGCGAGGCCGGAGAGGTCGAGCGCGACGAGCGCGACGATGCTCGCCAGCCGGCGCAGGAGCGCGCGCGCCTGCACTCGCGACAGGAGCAGCCGCGCGGAGCGGATGTCCGAAGGGAGGTCGGACGGCTCCGGCGGGACGCCGTCCGTCGAGCCGCCGGCACCGACAGCAGGCCTTGTCGCCACGGAAGCGGCCATTGTACTGCCGCCCGGACTGCGGTCAGGCTCCGAGAGCCCCGAGATCCGCCTGCCGTCGGCGCGCCCCGAGCAACGCAAGCGCGACGGCGAGCGCCCGCCTCCGCAGGGGGTCGAGCAGGTCGTAGTCGTGGAAGTAGGCGTGCACGTACGGCGGCAGCGGGCCGAGCACGGCACGCGCGAGCTGCCCGAGCGAGTGCGTGGTCGGGAGGATCCCCGGCGCCGGCGCGCCTCCCCGCGGCGTGCAATCGACGAGCCCGAGCTCCGCCACCGCCTCCCGCACCCGCTCGTCGGTGTACCAGCCGCCGCCGCAGAAGAACCGCGGCTCCAGGCCCCGCTCCCGCATCCAGGCCGCCTCGGCCCGGACGCGCGCCGCCGGGCCGCCGACGCTTCCAGCCAACGTCGGGCGCGCGTGTGTCGGGCTCGTCCAGTGCGTGTGCAGGCCCAGCGGCGCGCGGGCGGCGGCGAGACGCGCCCGCTCCAGCCACGGCTCCTCCGCCTCGCCGTGCTCGCGGTCGGGAGGCCGGATGAGCGCGATCACGTCGAAGCCGCCGGGCCGCCGCCGCTGGAGCGCGTCGAAGCGCCGCCACGCCTCGTCGTCGAGCGGGCGCTCGAGGTGGCACGAGACGACGGCGACGGCGGCGCCGCCGGGCCGGGAAGGCACACTGTCGCGCATGTGCGGGATCTGCGGACTGTATTCGCCGGCGGGCGACGCCGACGTGCAGCTCGTCGACGCGATGCGGGCGCGGATCCGTCACCGCGGGCCCGACCAGGGCTCGACCGACGCCTTCGGCCCCTGTGTGCTCGGGCACCAGCGGCTGCGCGTGATCGACCTCGAGCAGGGGTTCCAGCCGGTCGCGAGCGAGACCGGCGACGTCGTCGCCGTCTTCAACGGCGAGCTGTACACCTTCCCCGAGCTGCGCCGCGACCTCGCCGCCAGGGGGCACGAGGTGCGCGGCACCGGCGACACGCCCGTGATCCCGCACCTCTACGAGGAGCACGGGCCCGCCTTCGTCGAGCGGCTCGAGGGCATGTTCGCGCTCGCGCTCTGGGACGCCCCGCGCGGGCGGCTCGTGCTCGCGCGCGACCGGCTCGGCAAGAAGCCGCTCGTCTGGACGCGGCTTCCCGACGGCACGCTCGCGTTCGCCTCCGAGCTGAAGGCGCTGCTGGCGCTGCCCGGCGTCCGGCGCGAGCCGGACCTCGCCGCGCTCGACGCCTACCTCGCGCTCGGCTACGTGCCCGGCGAGCGCACGGGGCTCCAGGGGATCCGCCGTCTCCCGCCCGCCTCGCTGCTCGTCGCCGAGGGCGGCAGCGAGCGGGTCGAGCGCTACTGGACGCCCAGCGTCGAGCACGAGGATCTCGCCGACGACGAGTGGCTCGAGCGCGTCCGCGAGACGGTGACAGCGGCGGTGCGCAAGCGGCTCGTCGCGGACGTGCCGCTCGGCGCGCTCCTCTCCGGCGGGGTCGACTCGGCGGTCGTCGTCGCCCTGATGGCGCAGGCGTCCGCCGAGCCGGTGCGCACCTTCACCGTCGGCTTCGCCGACGCCGCCTACGACGAGCGCCCCTACGCGCGAGCCGTCGCCGAGCGCTACGGGACGCGGCACACCGAGGTCGTGCTCGAGCCGGACGCCGCCGAGACGCTGCCGCGGCTCGCGCGGGCCTTCGACGAGCCGCTCGGCGACGAGGCCGCGCTGCCGCTCTTCCTCATCTGCGAGGCGGCGCGGCGGGAGGTGACGGTGGCGCTCGTCGGCGACGGGGGCGACGAGTCGTTCGCCGGCTACGAGCGCTACGCGGCGATGGGCCTCGCCGACCGCGTCCCGGCTCCGGTCGCGGCGGCGGGCGCGCGGCTTGCGCGCGCGCTCCCGGGCGGCCGGCGCGAGCGCCGCTCCGCCGCGTTTCGCGCCGCGCGCTTCCTCGAGGCGGCGTCCGTGCCGCGGGCGGAGCGCTACGGGGAGCTGATGCAGGTTTTCCCGCTCGCGGCGCGCGCCTCCCTGTGGACGGACGAGGCGAAGGTCGCGGTGGGGCCGCTGCTCTCGCCGGGCTTCCTGCTCGGCGAGGCGCCGTCGCGCGGGATCGCCGGCCTCCAGCTCCTCGACCTCGCCACCTACCTCCCCGGCGACCTGCTGCCGAAGTCCGACATCGCCTCGATGGCCCACTCGCTCGAGCTGCGCTCGCCGCTCCTCGACCACCGCGTGGTGGAGCTCGGCCTCTCGCTCCCCGACCGGCTGCGCGTCCGCGGCCGCGAGGGCAAGCAGGCGCTTCGCCGCGCCTTCGCGGACGCGCTGCCCCCCGAGGTGGCCGCGCGCGGCAAGACCGGCTTCGGGGTGCCGCTCGCCCGCTGGTTCCGCGGCGAGCTGCGCGACCTGGCCGGCGACCTGCTCCTCGGCGCGCGCGCCCGCGAGCGCGGCTGGTTCCGGCCCGAGTCGGTGGAGCGGCTGCTCGCCGAGCACGCGGCGGGACGCGCCGACCACGGCCACCGGCTGTGGACGCTGACCATGCTCGAGCTGTGGCTGCGCACGCACGTCGAGGCGGAGTCGGCCGTGACGGTCGCGCCGTGAGCCGGCGCCGCGCCTACGCGGCCGTCGCGGCCGCCTGCGTCGTCCCGCGCCTCGCCGTCCTCCTCCACGAGCGCGGCACGATCACCGCGGCGTTCACGGAGAAGAGCGACGTCTTCGCGCGGACGTTCGTGCACACCGGCACGTACGGCTTCCTGCCGGGGGAGCCGTCGGCGTACACGCAGCCGCTCTACGGCTTCGTCCTCATCCCCGTCTACTGGCTCGCCGGCTCGGGCTGGCTCGCGATCGGTCTCGCGCAGATCGCGCTCGCGCTCGTCACGGCGTGGCTCGTCTACGAGATCGGACGGCGGGTGGTCGGCGCCCGTGCCGGCGCCGTGGCGGCGGCGATCGCGACGCTGAACCCGTACCTCGTGTGGCACGACGTCCACGTCAACCGCGAGATCGTCGACCAGGTGTGCGCGGCGGCGCTCGTCCTGCTTGCGCTCCTCGTCGCCGAGCGCCCCTCGAGGCGTCTCGCCGCGCTCCTCGGCGTCGTCACCGGGCTCGCGATCCTCGGCAACACCCGGCTCGTCGGCATCCCCGTGCTGTGCGCCGCCTACCTGCTGTGGCGGCTGCCCCGCACCCGCGCCGCCGCGGTCGCCGGCGCGCTCGTGCTCGGCGGCGCGGCCGTCGCCGTCGCGCCGTGGCTTCTCCGCAACAAGGTCGAGCTCGGCTGCTGGGCGATCACCACCGACGGCCGGGCGCTGTGGAAGGCGAACAACCCGCAGACCTACCCGCTGCTCTCCTCGGGGCAGTGGATCGACAACGTCTCCCCGACCTCGATCCGGCCGCCGGCGCCGAACCGGATCACGCCGGAGGAGGCGTGGGGCTACCTGGAGAAGGGGCGGCCCGACTACGCGTACCGGCTCTACCCGAACGAGTGCGCACAGATGCGCTTCTACGAGCACCAGGCCTTCCGGTGGGTGCGCGACCATCCGGGCGCGAAGGCGAAGCTCGGGCTGCTCTCGCTCCGGCTCCTCTGGCAGCCGAGCGTGACCGAGACGAGCGGCCGCCCCGGCGCCGGGACGCAGCTCGACGTGGGCAGGCGGATCGTCGAGCCCGTCTACATGTGGGTTCTCTACGCGCTCGCGGCCGCCGGGCTCCTCCTCGTGCCGCGGCCGTTCGCCGCCCTGGTGCTGGCGCTCCTCGCGTACGACTCCGCGGCCGCGTTCGCGTTCGTCGGCGCGACCCGCTACCGGGTCGCGTGGGACTTCCTCGTCGCGCTGCTCGCGGCCGCCGCCCTCGCACGGGCCGCCGAGTGGGCGCGCGAGCGGCGCGGACAGCGGGAGGCGGTGGGCGTCTGAGGGTCGTCCACGTCCACCGGATGCGCGGGATCGGCGGGTCGGAGCGGCACCTGTTGACGCTCCTGCCCGCGCTCGCCGAGCGCGGCATCGACGCCGTGTTCGTCGGCCTCGACGACCCTCGCTGGGACGCCTCGGACTTCTACGGCGCGCTGCGCGTACCCGCGGTGCGCCTGCGCTCGCCGCGCGACGTCGACCCGCTCCTCCTCGCGCGCCTCGTGCGGCGGCTGCGCGCCGACGTCGTGCACACGCACCTCGTCCACGCCGACGTCTACGGCGGCCTCGCGGCGGCGCTGCGCGGCTCCCGGCTCGTCTCGACGAAGCACAACGACGACCCGTTCCGGCTCGGGCCGTTCCGCTACGTCGAGCGCGGGCTGGCGCGGCTCGCGAGCCGGATCGTGACCATCACCGAGGCCCTGCGCCGCTTCACCGTCGAGCGGGTCGGAATCCCGGCCGGGAAGGTGGAGACGATCCGCTACGGGATGGACGAGCTGCCCGCGCCGTGGGGCGAGAACCCGCCCGACCGCGTCCCCTCGGACGCGCGCGTCCTCCTCGCCGTCTCGCGCCTGACCGAGCAGAAGGGCGTCGACGTCGCGGTGCGAGCCCTCGCCTCGCTGCCGGACGACACGGTGCTCGTCGTCCTCGGCGAAGGCCCGGAGCGGCCGCGGCTCGAGTCGCTCGCGCGCGAGCTCGGCGTGGCGCGCCGCGTGTTCCTCCTCGGACGCGTGCCGGACGTCGCGGCCTGGCTGCGCCGGGCGTCCGCGCTCGTGCACCCGGCTCGCTGGGAGGGCTTCGGGCTCGCGGTGCTCGAGGCGATGCTGGCCGGTCTCCCCGTCGTCGCGTCGAGGGTCAGCTCGCTGCCGGAGCTCGTCGTCGACGGCGAGACCGGCGTCCTCGTCCGGCCGAACGACCCCTCGGCGCTCGCGCTCGGCGTCGCGCGCGCGCTCGAGGAGCGGGAGCGCCTGGGCGAAGCGGGGCTCGCCCGTGCACGCGCCGAGTTCTCGGTCGCGCGGATGGCGGCGAAGACGGTCGACCTGTACACGCGAGTCGTCGAGACGGCGTAGGGTGCCGAGCCGGTGACGACCGCGAAGTACGACAGCGTCGCCGCCCGCTGGTCGGAGGAGGCGTACGCGGACGGCGCGACGTACCTGAGCCGCCGCGCGGAGGCGATCGCCACGCTGGGCGAGCGCCTCTCGCCGGGCGACACCGTGCTCGACCTCGCCTGCGGCGA
>JADGHP010000085.1 GCA_019683855.1 Thermoleophilia bacterium | reverse complement strand
GGGCCGGTTGTAGCGCTCGGCGAGGAAGCGCTCCGCGATCGCGAAGCCGACGCCGTTCGCGAACCCCTGCCCGAGCGGCCCCGTCGTCGCCTCCACCCCCGGCGTGTGGTGCACCTCGGGATGGCCCGGCGTGAGCGACTCCCACTGCCGGAAGCGCTTCAGCTCCTCGAGCGAGAGGTCGTAGCCGGTGAGGTGCAGCGTCGCGTACTGGAGGATGCACGCGTGGCCCGCCGAGAGGATGAACCGGTCGCGGTCGGGCCAGCGCGGGTTCGCCGGGTTGTGGCGCATCACCTCCCGGTAGAGGAGGTACGCGAGCGGCGCGAGCGCCATCGCCGTGCCGGGGTGCCCCGCGTTCGCCTGCTGGACCGCGTCCATCGCCAGCGTGCGGATGGTGTCGATCGAGCGCTGTTCGATCTCGCTGTTCGCCACGGAGCACCTCGTAGAGTCGTCGCTGCTTCGCCCGCGCCGAACGATAAGCGTCGGCCCGGTCCTCGCGCGGGTAGATGACGCTCTGGACCCGGGCCTCGACCCGGGCCTCGTCCGGTTCGTGCCCCGTCCGCCGCAGCGCGCAAACCGCGACGCCGCGCGGGGACGCCTCCTGCACGCCCGCGACGTGCACGGGCCGCGCGAGCGTGTCGGCACTACGCTGAGCCGGATGGCAGTCGTGATCGCATCCAACCTGCGCAAGGAGCTCGCCGGAGCCGTCCTCTTCGAGGACGTCTCGTTCGCGGTCGAGCGGCGCGACCGCGTGGCGCTCTCCGGCCCGAACGGCGCCGGGAAGACGACGCTGCTGCGCATCCTCGCCGGCGAGACGGAGCGCCACGGCGGCGAGCTCGCGTTCGAGAAGGGAGCCCGCGTCGCGCTGCACGACCAGCGTCCGCCGCTCGAGCGCGACCTGACGCTGCGCGAGTACGTGCTCTCGGGCGCGCGGGAGCTCGTGGCGCTCGAACGGGAGCTGCGGCGGCTCGAGCGAGCGATGGCGGAAGGCGCGCACGACCAGGCGACGCTCGACCGCTACGCGGCGGCGCAGGCGCGGCTCGAGCACGCGGGCGGCTACGGCTGGCGCGACCGCGCGATCTCGGTCCTGCGCGGGCTCGGCTTCGCGGACGAGCACCTCGACCGGCCGCTGCGGACGTTCTCGGGGGGCGAGCTGACACGCGCCTCGCTCGCGCGCGCCCTCGGCGGCGACCCCGATCTGCTCCTGCTCGACGAGCCGACGAACCACCTGGACGTCGCGAGCCTGGAGTGGCTCGAGCGCGAGCTGGCCTCGCTCGACGCGGCGGTGATCCTCGTCGCGCACGACCGCTGGTTCCTCGAGGCGGTGACGACGGCGACGCTCGAGCTCGTCGCCGGCCGCGGCACCTTCTTCCCGGGGCCCTGGCACGCCTGGCGGCGCGAGAAGGCCGCCCGGATGCTGCACGCCCAGCGCGAGGTGGAGCGCGTGGAGGCGGACATCGCGCGGCTCGAGCGGTTCGTCGAGCGGTTCCGCGCCAAGCCGTCGAAGGCGCGACAGGCGCAGGCGAAGCTGACGCAGATCGGGCGCCTCGCGCGGGAGCGAGCCGAGGCGGCGAGCGAGGCGGCGCTCCTCTCTCGCAGGGCGCGCACGCTCGGCTTCGAGTTCATCAAGCCGCCGCGCAGCGGGCGCACGGTGGTCGAAGCGGAGGGGGTCGAGCTCCGGATCGGGGAGCGCGTGCTGCTGCGCGACGCCTCGTTCGCGCTCGAGCGCGGCGAGCACGTCGCGCTCGTCGGGCCCAACGGCTCCGGCAAGACGACGCTGCTCGAGACGCTGCTCGGCCGGCGCGAGCCGGCGGCGGGCCGGATCCGGCTCGGGCACGGCGTCACGCCGGCGTACTTCTCGCAGCAGGAGCTGGAGCTCGACACGCGCGGCTCGGTGCTCCAGTGCGTCCAGTCGATGACCGGGCTGTCGCGGCCCGACGCGCAAGCCCTGCTCGGGCGCTTCCTCTTCTCCGGCTGGGAGGAGCACGGCAAACCGGCGGCCGTGCTCTCCGGCGGGGAGCGGCGCCGGCTCGCGCTCGCGGTCACCGTCGCCTCCGGCGCGAACTTCCTCGTCCTCGACGAGCCGACGAACCACCTCGACCTGGAGAGTCGGGAGGCGCTCGAGGCGGCGCTGGACGCGTTTCCCGGCACCGTGCTGCTCGTCTCGCACGACCGCGCGCTCCTCGACGGGGTCGCCAGGCGGACGCTCGCGATCGAGGACGGGACGCTGCGCTCCTACGACGGCGGCTGGGCGGAGATGCTGCGCCGGCGCGAGGAGCGCGCGGCGCGCGCCGCCGCGACGCCCGAGACCGAGAAGCGGAAGGCCCAGCCCGGGTCGAAGCCCAAGGCGGCGCCGCGGCCGAGCCCGCGCCGCAGCGAGCTGGAGCGGGTCGAGGCGGAGATCGCCGCCCGCGAGGCGGAGGTGGCCGAGCTCGAGGCGAAGCTCGCCGAGGACTGGACGGACGTCGACCTCCTCGCCGCCCACAAGCGCAGCCGGGACGCCCTCTCGGCGCTGCTCGAGCGCTGGGAGCAGCTCTTCGAGCAGGCACAAGCCTGACCGTTTCGGACATGTCCAGGTAGCAGTTACTTGGACGTGTCTCGTGCGGACAGGCTCGCGCGTTCGGGGCCGGCGGGTCGAGCAGTCGGCCCCGATCACGGACATGTCCAGGTAGCAGTTACCTGGACATGTCTCGTGAGGACAGGCTCGCGGGTTCGGCGCCCGGCGGGTCGAGCAGTCGGCCCCGATCACGCCCAGAAGCGCTCGAAGGCCGAGTCGAGGGGGACCGCCGTCACCTCCTTCCAGCGGCCGTCCGCGCAGCGGATCACGAGCGCCTGGTCGACGTCGAGCTCCATCCCGTTGCGCCGACCGACGGCGCGGTAGATCGCGACCGCCCACTCGTCGTTCGCGAGCACGGTGTGGAGCGAGCTGCGGTAGGTGCCGCCCGTCTCGAGGCCCGTGCGACGCAGAAACTCGACGACGGCGCGGCGGCCGCGGTACTCGCCGCTCATCGCCGTGTTGCCGGGGACGCGCCAGACGACGTCCGGGTGGAGCGCCGCCGCGATCGTCTTCGCGTCCTTGCCGAACGCGGCGAAGACCCGCCGCGTCAGGGCGGCGTTCGGGTGCTCCGCGCTCATCCGTCGCCTCCCAGCGTGGCGACGACCGCCTCCGCGATCACGCGCAACGGCCGGCCGGAGACCTGACTCGCGCGCCGCAGCCGCACGAACGCCTCCTGCTCGGTCAGCCCCTCCTTCTCCATCAGCAGGCCCTTCGCCCGCTCGATCACCTTGCGCGCGGCGAGCGCCTCGGCGAGCGACTCCGCCTCCTCGCGCAGCGCCTGCAGCTCCTCGTGCCGTGCCCGGGCGGTGCGGATCGCGGGCAGGAGGTCCTGCTCCCGGAACGGCTTCACGAGGTAGCCGAAGACGCCCGCCTCCACCGCCCGCGAGACGAGCTCGTCCTGGCCGTAGGCGGTCAGCATCACGATCGGGATCGGTCGCTCGTCGAGGATGCGCCGGGCGGCGTCGATCCCGTCGAGCCGCGGCATCTTCACGTCCATGATCGCGAGGTCGGGCTGCTCGGAGCGGGCGAGCGCGACCGCCTCCTCGCCGTCGCGAGCCTCCGCGCAGACGTCGAAGCCGGCGCGCTCGAGCAGGTCGCGCAGGTCGAGGCGGATGATCGTCTCGTCCTCGGCGATCAGGATCCGCATGAGCCCAGTTTGGAGGATCGACGCGCTGTCGAGACGGGCGTCGGTTGCGGCGGCCTCGGCGCGATCACGCGAGCGACCGCATGACGGCGCGCGGCTCCGGCCAGTGGAGCAGGGCGATCGCCTCCTCGCGCGTGCACCACCGGTAGTCGTCGTGCTCCCAATCGAGCTGCGGCTCCCAGCCCGGCGGCGCGTCGACGAGGAACGTGCGCACGACGATCTCACGGGTCCCGGACGGGAGGAGACCCCGGTACCGCGGCTCCTCGTCCACCGAGTACGCGTAGGCGCCCGCGATCTCGACCGGCTCCGCGACGAGTCCCGTCTCCTCGCGCAGCTCGCGGGCGGCGGCCTCGTGCCAGTCCTCGCCGGGCTCGAGCGCGCCCGCCACGCCGTGCCAGTACGCGCCCTGGCGCGGCGAGCGATGGAGAACGAGGAACTCGCTGCCGCGCCGCACGACGACGAAGACCTCCTCGGGCCGCCTCACGCCGGAAACACCACCTC
Source organism: Thermoleophilia bacterium (assembly GCA_019683855.1). Taxonomy (GTDB): domain Bacteria; phylum Actinomycetota; class Thermoleophilia; order Gaiellales; family Gaiellaceae; genus Palsa-739. The sequence goes on along the minus strand of JADGHP010000085.1, from coordinate 2,494 downwards.
GGCGCGGGTGCCGCCGTCGCTGCGCAGCTCGAACGTGCCGTGCAGCTCGTCGCCGACCAGCGCGCGCACGATCGACAGCCCGGTGCCCACGTGCGAGCCGTCCGGCCCGGGGCCCTCGTCCGCGATCGCGAGCACGATGTCGCCGTCTCGCCGCGAGAGCTCGATCTGGACCGCGCCTTCGCCGTGCTCGAGCGCGTTCTGGAGCAGCTCGGAGAAGACGAGCGCGAGCGCGGTCGCGCGGTTGCCGGCCAGCGAGACCTGCTCGAGGCGGGCGGCCACCTCGCGGTCGCTGCCGAGCCCCTGGACGAGCATCGCGCGCAGCCGGTCGATCAGCTCGGCCAGCTCGACGTCCTCCTCTCGCTGCTCGGTCAACGCCTCGTGCACGGCGGCGATCGCCAGGATGCGGTTGACGGAGTGCTCGAGCGCCTCGCGCGGGTCGACGTCCTCGGCGCGCGCCTGCAGACGGAGGAGCGACGCGACGGTCTGCAGGTTGTTCTTGACGCGATGGTGGATCTCCTGGGCGAGCACGCCCCGCATCACCGCGCGGCCGTGCTCGAGCGCCACGGCGGCGTGATGGGCGATCGCCTCGAGCAGGGCGCGCTCGTCGTCGGTGAACGGCGCGTCCTTGTCAGCCACGAGCTCGCCGATCTGGCGGCGCTTCCAGCGCAGCGGCGTCCGCACCGCGTACGCGCCCGCGCGCCCCTCGGGCCACGCGATCCGCCCGTCCTCGAGCACGAGCGCGGCGCCGGTCGCCTGCACCGCGTCCATCGTCGTCTTGACGATCGCCTCGAGCGACTCCTCGAGGTAGAGCGACTCGGAGACCGCCTCCGAGATCTTCGCCAGCGCCTCGAGCTCGGCGACGCGCCGCTGCGCCTGCGCGTAGAGCTGCGCGTGGACGATCGACTGGGCCACCTGGTCGGCGATCGCCTGCAGCAGCTCGATCTCCTCGGGACGGAACTCGCGCGGGCGGAGCGTGCGCACGTTGAGCGCGCCGGCGAGCTTCTCGCGGGCGAGGATCGGCACGGCGAGGATCGACTCGTACTGCTCTTCGCGCAGGTTGGGGAACTCCTTGAAGCGCGGGTCGAGATGCGCCTTCGCCGGAAGCATCACCGGCGCCCGCTCGGCCGCCGCGCTGCCGGTGATCCCCTCGCCGGGGCGCATCCGCGGCCGGCGCGTCATCGCGTCGATCGGCGTCCCGTGCGTGGCGCGGAGCACGAGCTCGTCGCTGCGCTCGTCGTACAGGTAGACGAAGCACGCGTCCGCCTCCAGGGCGTGCGCCACCTTGGTCGCGACGAGGTGCAGCACCTCCTCGAGATCGAGCGTCGAGTTGACGGCCGCGATGGTCTCCGTGAGGAGCCGCAGGTGACGCTCGGTGGCCTCCACACACGTATCGTAGGAGCCGCTATGACCCTGGCTCACATCCTGCTCTTCTTCCACCTGCTCGGCGCGTTCGCGTTCTTCGCGGGGGCCGCGGTCGCGGGAACGCTCCAGCTCGGCGCCATCCGCCGGGAGCGGCCGAGCGAGATCCTCCTCCTGCTGCGACTGACCCGGGTCGGCGTCGTGCTCGTGGCCGTCGGCGCGACGTTCACGCTCGGCTTCGGTATCGCGCTCGCGGAGCACCTCGGCTACGGGATGTCGCCGACGTGGATCCAGACGTCGCTCGGCCTCTGGGTCGCGAGCATGGCGCTCGGCGGCTACGGAGGCCGCACGGCGCGCCACGCGCGCTACCTCGCCGAGCGGCTCGCCGGCGAGGGCGACGAGCCGAGCCAGGAGCTCCGCGCGCTCGTCGCCAGGCGAGCGCCGCTGTGGGCGAGCTACGCGAGCGGGGTGATCCTGCTCGCGATCGTCGTGCTGATGGTCTGGCGACCCGCGTAGTCGCGGCAGGAAACGCGGCCCGTTTACCAAACTTTTACGTCGACCCTGCGAAATCCCTTGCAGGGCGGGAATAGCCTCGTACCGCGGATGAGCGCAGTAGCCATCGACCTCCGCCGCACCGCCGGGTTCGTCGTCGCCGACCGGCGCGGCCGCGTAGTCGGCAAGGTGGAGTGTCCGATGTACGGAACCGCCCCCGACGTTCCGGACGCGCTCTCCGTGAAGTCTGGGCTCTTCTCGCGGCGGCGGCACCTCGTCCCGGCCGACACCATCGAGCAGATCGACGGCACGAGCGGCGTGATCGGCCTTCGGGTCGACCGCGAGGCGATCCGCAGCTTCTTGTAGCTCGCGGGTGCCGCGCACCCGCTCGCTGGGAAGCGGAACTCGGCGCGCGAGAGAGCGCGGTCGTTCGCGCGCCTTGGGCTGTCGTGTTTGGATCGCCTGCCAGCACGGAGCGGGCCGGAGACCGCGCTCTCCGGCCCGCGCAGCTCGTGCACGACCTCACGGTGCTCGTCAGAGCACTGCGAGGTACTTCTTCATCTCCCACTCGGTGAGCTGGACGCGGTACTCGTCCCACTCCTGCCGCTTCAGCTCGACGTAGCGGTCGAAGATGTGCGGGCCG
>JADGHP010000084.1 GCA_019683855.1 Thermoleophilia bacterium | reverse complement strand
ACGAAGCGCGGCACGACGTCGAGCACGCTCTCGCGCGCGCACCACTCGATGTCGGCGTCCATCCCGTGGCGGCGCAGGTTGGCGGCGCTCCGGCTCGCGGCGAGGCCGGCGAGCGCGCCGTCGAAGCTGGCGGCGAGCCGGATCGCCGCCTGCGCGGAGTCCTCCGGCTCGCCGCCGAGCGCCGCCGCGATCCGACCGGCGCAGTAGGCGTCGTCGAGCGCGAGCTCGCCGAGCACGCCTGCGCAGAGCACCGCCACATCCTCCCCGCTCTCCCGCGCCGCCGCGGCGACCGCGTCGAGGTTGAGCAGCGAGCCGACGTAGACGCGCTCGAACCGGTCGGCCGCCGCGACGAGCAGCCGCGTCCCGTTCGTCGTCGTCAGGATCAGCGTCTCCGCCGCGGGCTCGCCCGCCACCTCGCGCGGCGAGTTGCCGAAGTCGAAGCCCGGGATGTGCTCGAGCCGCCGCTCGCCCGCGAGCTTCGCGCTCCCGTCGCTCGCGGCGAGCGCCCGCGCCTCGTCGATCTCGCTGCAACAGAGGACGCGCCGGTAGCCGGACGCGAGCGCTTGCGTGATCGTGGAGGTGGCGCGGAGCACGTCGACGACGATCCCGATCGGGGCGGGAGCCTGTTCGCCGGGCGTGAAGGCGACGTGGACGCGCATCGCAGGAGGCTAGGCTAGTCGGGATGTCGATCCCCGAGGTGAGGTACTGCTACCGGCACCCGGACCGTCCGACGGGGCTCTCGTGCTCGGAGTGCGGCCGGCCGATCTGTACGGACTGCATGACGCCAGCTCCCGTCGGGATCCGCTGCCCCGAGCACGCGGGCGGGCGCAAGCGCACCGCCTCCCCGCTCGGCGGACGGCGCTCGATCGTGCGCGTGCAGCGGCGCGCTGACGCGACGCCGGCGCTCGTGACGCGGATCCTGATCGCCGTCAACGTCGGCGTGTACCTCGTCACCGCCGTCCAGGGAGCCGGCCTCAACAACCCCGGCGGCAGCCTGTACGCCAAGATGGTGCTGTTCGGGCCGTGGGTCGGCCAGGGCGACTGGTGGCGCCTCGTGACGGCGATGTTCCTGCACGGGTTCATCCTCCATATCGCGTTCAACATGCTGGCGCTCTGGTGGATCGGGGCGCCGGTCGAGGAGTACCTCGGCCGCGCCCGCTTCGCCGGCCTCTACTTCGTGTCCGGCCTCGCCGGCTCGGCGGGCGCGCTGCTGCAGTCGCCGACGACGCCGGTCGTGGGCGCGTCAGGAGCGATCTTCGGGATCCTCGGTGCGATGCTGATCCTCGAGTGGCAGGCGACCGGACGGCTGACGGGGAACGCGATGACGTGGATCGTGATCAACCTCGTGATCAGCTTCCTGCCCGGGACGGACATCTCCTGGGGAGGCCACGTCGGGGGCCTCGTCGGCGGCATCCTGGTCACGCTCGCCTTCGCGCGCTGGGGACGCGGCCACGCGGCCTACGGGCGGCTCGGCCTCGGCGGTGCGCTCGGGCTCGTCGTCGTCGCCGTCGCAAGCGTCGCGCTCGCGTACTGGAAGGTTCGCGGCTACGCGTAGCGAAACGACGGTCTCATGTGGCACGACCTCGTGCACATGGGGATCCCGGTCGGGGAGAAGGCGGTGCGCACCGCGGCCGTCTATGGAGGGCTGCTCGTGCTGCTGCACCTCGCCGGGAAGCGGCAGCTCGCGCAGCTGAACTCGTTCGATCTCGTCGTCCTGCTCCTGCTGTCGAACGTCGTCCAGAACGCGGTGATCGGGAACGACGACTCGCTCGTCGGCGGACTGCTCGGCGCGACGATTCTGATCGCGCTCAACCACCTGCTCGTGCGGGCCGCGTTCATGAGCCCGCGCTTCGGTAAGGCGCTCCAGGGCGGCGCGACGACCCTGTACGAGAACGGACGGGTCGACCGCCGGGCGCTACGCCGACAGGCGATCACGCTCGAGGAGCTGGTGGCGGGGGTGCGCCGGCAGGGCCTCGAGCTCGAGGACGTGGAGCGCGTCGACCTGGAGCCCGAGGGGACGTTCAACGTGACCCCGAGGCCGAAGCCCGGTATCGAGGACGTCCTGCGCCGGCTCGACGAGCTCGAGCAGCGGCTCCTCGCCGGGCGCTAGCGAGCGAACCGCTCTAAGCGCACGACGCCTCCGGGAAGGGAGCCGCACGACGAGCGCCGATAGCCGACGACTCGGGCTCCTCACGCAGCCGCCCGCGACGAAGCCGTAGAAGACCGGACACGCCCTCGTAACCAGCCGCGGCGCTCCCGGGAGGCCTCCCAAGGCCGCCCCGCGGCAACGCAGCAACCCCCGCAAACCGCATGACCATGCGGTTTGCTCGCTCCTCCGCCCTGGCTCCGTCACGGAACCGTGACGCCTTCCAGGCGGCACCCTCGCGACTCCCCTACAGGGGGTCAGACCCGGGTCTGACCCCCGGACGTGTCCCGTACGGCGAGTGCGCCGCGTGGATGCGCGGCGCCGCGGCGAGAAGGACGGGTCCGCCTTCGTGACGGGTTCCGTCGCGAACGCGCGGCGTGACGTGGGTCGACGGGCCGAGCCCCGTTCGCCGGCGCCCTGCCCCGCTACTCGTCGACCGTGCGGAGCGGCTCGTCGTGGAGGAACTCCTCGCACGGGACGAGCGTGCCGCCGGTGAGCCACGATACGCGCGAGAGGCGGCGCACCTGGACGTGCGCCGCCCCCGGGTCGCCCCCCTCGTGCTCCGCGCGGTAGGCGCGCAGCGAGGCTCGCACGGTCTCGTCGAAGACGGCGCGCGCCTCCCGTATCCCGTCGACGAGCAGCTCGGAGCGGCCAGGTCAGCCTCCCGCGGCGACGTACTCGGCCCGGTGCGCCTCCTTCAGCGCCGCCTGGGCGGCCGCCAGCCGAGCGAGCGGAACGCGATAGGGCGAGCAGCTCACGTAGTCGAGCCCGAGGTGGTGGCAGAACTCGACCGAGGACGGCTCACCGCCGTGCTCGCCGCAGATGCCGAGCTTGACCTCCGGCTTCACGCCCCGGCCGCGCTCGACGGCGATCCGCATCAGGTCGCCGACCCCCTCCTGGTCGAGCGTCTCGAACGGGTTGCGCTCGAGCACGCCGTCCTCCAGGTAGAAGGTGAGGAACTTGCCCTCCGCGTCGTCGCGCGACATGCCGAGCGTCGTCTGCGTGAGATCGTTCGTGCCGAAGGAGAAGAAGTCGGCCACCTCGGCGATCTGGTCGGCACGGAGCGCCGCCCGCGGCAGCTCGATCATCGTGCCGCAGAGGTAGGCGATCTCGGGCGCCTCCTCGGCCATCACCCGCTCGGTCAGCTCGCGCAGCCGGCGCAGCTCCTCCCGGAAGCCGACGAGCGGGTGCATGATCTCGACGAGCGGCGCCTCGCCGGTGCGCTCCCGCACCGCCTTCGCCGCCCGCGCGATCGCGCGCACCTGCATCTCGTAGATCTCGGGCCACTGGATGCCCAGCCGGCAGCCGCGGGTGCCGAGCATCGGGTTCGCCTCCTGGAGCGCCTTGATCCGCTGGCGCATCCGCTCGTCGGTCGCCTCTTCGAGGGAGGGCAGGAACTCGTGCAGCGGCGGGTCGAGCAGGCGGATCGTCACCGGCAGGCCCGCCATCTCCTCGAAGATCGCCTCGAAGTCGGACTGCTGGAAGGGGAGCAGCCGGTCGAGCGCGGCGCGGCGCCCCTCCTCGTCGGCGGCGAGGATCATCTCCTGGACGACCGGGAGCCGCTCCTCGCCGAAGAACATGTGCTCGGTGCGGCAGAGGCCGATCCCCTCGGCGCCGAACTCGCGCGCCTTGGCCGCGTCCTCGGGGGTGTCGGCGTTGGCGCGCACCTTGAGGCGGCGCACCTCGTCGGCCCACTCGAGGATCGTCTCGAAGTCCTCGTTGATCTGCGGCGGCACGAGCGGCACCTCGCCGACGATGACGCGGCCGGTGCCGCCGTCGATCGTGATCGTGTCGCCTTCGCGCAGCTCGTGGCCGCCGAGGCGGATGGTGCCCGCCGCGGCGTCGATCTCGAGCCCCTCGCACCCCGCGACGCAGGGCTTACCCATCCCTCGCGCCACCACCGCCGCGTGCGAGGTCATGCCGCCGTGCGCGGTGAGGACGCCCTTCGCCTGGATCAGGCCGTGGATGTCGTCCGGGGTCGTCTCCCAGCGGACGAGGATCACCGCCTCGCCGGCCTTGCCGCGCTCCTCGGCGGCGTCCGCGTCGAGGACGATCTTGCCGCTCGCGGCGCCGGGGGACGCGTTGAGTCCGCGCGCCGCGACCTCGAGCTCCGCCTTCGGGTCGAGGGTCGGGTGCAGGAGCTGGTCGAGCTGGCCGGGGTCGATCCGGGCGATCGCCTCCTCGCGGCTGATCAGCCCCTCGGCGACCATGTCGACGGCGGCCTTGATCGCGGCCGCCGCGGTGCGCTTGGCCGAGCGCGTCTGGAGGAGGTAGAGCCTCCCCTCCTCGATCGTGAACTCGATGTCCTGCATGTCGCGGTAGTGCTGCTCGAGCCGCGCCATCGTGTCGAGGAGCTCCGCGTACGCCTCGGGGAGCCGCTCGCGCATCTCCTCGAGCGGCTGCGGCGTGCGGATGCCGGCGACGACGTCCTCGCCCTGGGCGTTGACGAGGTACTCGCCGTACACGCCGGGCTCGCCCGTGGACGGGTCGCGCGTGAAGCAGACGCCGGTGGCGGAGCGCTCGCCGGTGTTGCCGAACACCATCTGCACGACGTTGACGGCGGTGCCGAGGTCGTCCGGGATCCCGTACGTCGCCCGATACACCTGCGCGCGCGGGTTCTGCCACGACTGGAAGACGGCGACCACCGCCCGCCGGAGCTGCTCGCGCACGTCCTGCGGGAAGCCGGCGCCGGTCTCCTGCTCGTAGATGCGCTTGAACGTGGCGATCAGCTCGGCCAGGTCGTCGGCCGAGAGGTCGACGTCCTGCTGGACGCCGCGGTCGCGCTTGAGGTCGCTGAGCGCCTCCTCGAAGCGGTGGCCGTCGATCCCGTCCACGACCTCGCCGTACATCTGGATCAGGCGCCGGTACGAGTCGCGCGCGAAGCGGGGGTTGCCGGTGGCGCGCGCGAGGCCCTCGGCGGCGTTGTCGTTCAGGCCGAGGTTGAGGATCGTGTCCATCATCCCCGGCATCGAGATCGCGGCGCCGGAGCGGACGGAGACGAGCAGCGGGTTCTCCGGATCGCCGAAGCGCTTGCCCGTCTTCTGCTCGAGGCGACGGATGTGCTCCTCGACCTCCTCGTCGAGGCCCTCGACCTCGCCGCCGCTCGCCATGAAGGCGCGGCAGGCGTCGGTTGTGATCGTGAAGCCGGCGGGCACCGGGATGCCGAGCTGCGTCATCTCGGCGAGCCCGAGTCCCTTGCCGCCGAGCAGCTCGCGCCCGCCCTCCACGCGTTCTTCGAAGTCGTAGACGTACCTGGTCATCTCCCGGATGTTGTCATACGCGGGAGGATGACTCGCCGGATGGGTGGTCGCATCGGCGGTTTCCCGAACGCCACCGGGCGTGAGTGCGTATGCCGGAGGCCCTCAGCGCCAGCGCCGCGCCCGGTACTCCGCGAGCCAGGCGATCGCCCGCAGGCCGATCCAGATCGGCGTCAGCAGGACGTAGAAGACGAGATCGGCGAGGACGAGCAGGAGCCACCAGAGCACCCAGTAGCGGATGGGCACCCTCGGCTTCGCGCGCGTAGCGGTCGCGTCCGGGCGGGCTGTCACGTCCGGGCCGGCTCCCGATGCCGCTCCGCGACCAGACGGAGGATCTGGTGCGCCGTCTCCTCGATCGAGAGCTCGGAGATGTCGATCACGGGGCAGCCGAGACGACGGTGGAGCGTCTCGGCCTGCTCGAGCTCCTCGTAGATCTCGGCCAGCTCCGCGTAGTGCCGGCTGCGGGCGCCGCCGCCCATCGTCCGCACCCGCGCGCGCCGGATCTCGGCGAGCCGGTTCGGGTCGATGGTGAGGCCGACGATCTTGCGCGCGTCCACCTCGAACAGCTCCATCGGCGGCTCGATCCCCTTCACCACCGGCACGTTCGCAGCCTTGTGCCCGAGGTAGCCGAGGTAGATGGAGAGCGGCGTCTTCGAGGTGCGGGAGACGCCGACGAGCACGATGTCGGCCTCGTGCAGGCCGCTGCCGACGCCGTCGTCGAAGCGGACGGCGAACTCGATCGCCTCGATCCGCTTGAAGTAGGCGGAGTTGAGCGGCGGACGGGAGCCGGGCGTCATCTTCGCGGTCATCCCCGAGACGCGCGCGACGGCGTCGATCGGGTGACCGAGCAGGTCGCAGTAGTGGAGCTTCGCGCGCCGGCAGAGCGTGCGCATCGCCTCGCGCAGCTCCGGCTTCACGAGCGTGTAGACGACGACCGCGGGACGGCCCTTCATGCGGTTGACCGCGAGGTGGAGGTCCTCCTCCGACTCGACGCGCGGGTGGCGGATCTCGACGAACTCCTGCTCGGGGAACTGCGCCTCGAGCGCCAGCACGAGCCGCGCCGCGGTCTCGCCCGTGGCGTCGGAGACGACGTGCAGCTCGACGGGAGGGCTCTGCACGCCGCTCAGCGTAACGGGGCATCGGCGCGGGGCCGCGATGGGTCGCGACGCGCGCACGCGCGAGCCGAACGAGGTCGCGCCGGTCGAGCTCGATCTCGAGGCCGCGGCCGCTCGGGGCGTCCAGATCCATCCCTACCCCCCACCCGCCCCGGGGACCCCCAGGGTGCCGGAGAGACCGTTGCGGCGGGGTGCCGGCT
>JADGHP010000083.1 GCA_019683855.1 Thermoleophilia bacterium | reverse complement strand
GCGGCGAGCGCTCAAGTGCCGCGCGCGGACGCCGATTACGAACGTGCCGCAACGGAGTGCGGGCCGGAACCCACGGACGGGGACCCCGACGGAGGCAGGGAGGTCCCGTGGGACTCTTCGACGTGACGCAGGCGGTGCTCGAGCGGGCGATGTCCGGCGCCGCGCTGCGCCAGCAGGTGCTCGCCAACAACGTCGCCAACGCGAACACGCCCCTCTTCGTCCGCTCCGACGTCGACTTCCAGGCCGCGATCCGGCAGGCGCTCGCCTCGGGGGCGCCGCTCGACTCCGTGCAGTTCCAGGTCACGCGCGACAGCTCGGGCGCCGTCTCGCTCGACGGCAACAACGTCAGCGTCGACACCGAGATGGCGCGGCTGAGCGAGAACACGCTCACCTACCAGTCGCTCGCGAGCATCGCCAAGGCCCGGCTGAAGATGCTCGAGGACGCGGTGAGGGGAAGCTGATGAGCGACGGCCTCTTCTCCATCTTCGGCATCACCGGGTCGGGCATGGCGGCCGAGCGGCTGCGCATGGACGTGATCGCCTCGAACCTCGCCAACGCCAGCACCACCCGCGGCGCCGACGGGCAGCCGTACCGGCGCAAGGAGGTCGTGCTGCAGGCGGCCCCGCCGACCGGCGCGAGCTTCGCCGACCAGCTCGCCGGCGTCCAGGTGGCGGGGATCGTCGACGACCCCACGCCGGGCAGGAAGGTCTACGACCCGGGCCACCCGGACGCGGACGCGCAGGGCTACGTGACCCTGCCGAACGTGAACCCGGTGACGGAGATGGTCGACCTGATCACCGCGAGCCGCGGCTACGAGGCCGACGTGCAGGCGCTCCAGGCCGCGAAGACCCTGTTCTCGAGCACCCTCGACATCCTCAAGTAGCGATGTCGACCATCGGACCCATCGCCGCGAGCGCCGCGGCCGCGCCCGCCGCCCCCGCCCAGGACCCGACCGCCGCCGACTCCTCCGGCGCGACCGGCTCCGGCGGCGGCTTCGGCAAAGCGCTCGCGAACGCCCTCGAGAGCCTGAACGACGACCTCAACGCCGCCTCCGAGCAGGCGCAGGCGCTCGCCACCGGGCAGACGAGCGACCTCACCGGCGTCGTGATGCGCACCGAGCAGGCCGCGATCGAGCTCGAGGTCGCCTCGCAGATCCGCAACAAGGCGGTGGAGGCGTACCAGGAGATCTTCCGGATGCAGGTGTAAGCGGGCGTGGCCGACGCGACATCCAAGCTGCGCGAGATCTGGTCCGGGCTCGAGACCAAGGGCCAGCTCACGGTCATCGGCTCCGCCGTCGCAGTGGTCGCCGTCTTCTTCCTGCTCTTCACCTACGCATCCAAGCCGAGCTACTCCACGCTGTACACCGGGCTCGACCTCGCCGACGCGAACAACATCACGCGCGCGCTGTCGGCGGCCGGCATCCCCTACCGGCTGACCGCGGGCGGGACCGAGGTCGACGTCCAGAGCGGCAAGGAGGCGCAGGCGCAGGTCGCGCTCGCCGCGAAGGGGCTCCCCTCGAGCGGCCACGTCGGCTTCGAGATCTTCGACAAGCAGAGCCTCGGCGCCACCGAGTTCCAGCAGCAGGTCAACTACCAGCGCGCGCTCGAGGGCGAGCTCGACCGGACGCTGATGCAGATCAGCGGCATCACGAACGCCGACGTTCAGCTCGTCATCCCGCAGGACTCGCTCTTCGCCGACCAGGCGACCAAGGCGAGCGCCTCCGCGCTGCTCACGACCTCGCAGCCGCTCGACGCCTCCACCGTGCGCGGCATCGCGCACCTGATCGCCGGCGCCGTGAAGGGCCTCTCGCCCGACGACGTGACGCTCACCGACCAGACCGGCAACTTGCTCTGGCCGCAGAGCGCGGCCGCCGGCTCGAGCGCCGCCGCGGCGACGATCGAGGCCAACCAGCAGTATGCGAGCCAGCTCTCGAGCGCGATCAACGCCATGCTCACGCAGACGCTCGGCCCCGGCAAGGCGCAGGCGCGCGTCCACGCCGACCTCAACGTCGACCAGACCACCCTCGACAAGATCACCTACGGCAAGGGCACTCCCACCTCGAGCTCGACCGACACCGAGCAGCTCCGGTCGAAGGGCGGCGGGACCGCGCTCCCGGCCGGCGCGAGCTCGAACATCCCCGGCTACGCGAACGCGAGCGGCGGCATCAACTCCAGCTCGAACTACCAGCACAAGATCGACAACACGCAGTTCGGCGTCGACCGCACCGTCGAGCACACCGTCGTCGCGCCGGGCAAGGTGAACCGGCTCGACATCGCGCTGCTCGTCGACACCTCCGTCCCCGCGGCGCAGGCGAACGCGCTCGAGCGGTCGGTCGCCGCCATGGCGGGCCTCGATCGCAAGCGCGGCGACACGATCACCCTCTCGCGCCTCTCGTTCGCGAAGACGGCCGCCCCGGCCGCTCCCGCCAAGAAGGGCCCGCTCGCGAACCCGCTCGGGCTGGCGAAGTACGTGCTCGCGGCGGTCGGGGCGCTCGTCTTCCTCTTCCTCATGCGTCGCGGCCTCAAGCGGCGCGAGGGCGAGGCGGTCGCGGAGCCGGTCTGGCTGCGTGAGATCGAGGGGCCGACGCCGATCGCCGAGCTCGAGGTGGCGCCGGTGCGCACGGCGCTCGACCCGGCGCAGGAGCGGCGGGCGACGGTGCGCGCCGAGGTTGAGGACATCGTCCGGCGCGAGCCGGAGCAGGTCGCCGCGCAGATCGGGCAGTGGCTGAAGGAATGAGCAAGATCGACGGCCGCCGCAAGGCGGCCATCCTCTGCGTCTCGCTCGGCGCCTCCGCGGCGGCGGAGATCCTGCGCCATCTCGACCAGGAGTCGGTCGAGGAGCTGACGATCGAGATGGCGAAGACGCGCGAGGTCGAGCCCGAGCTGGCCGAGCAGGTCTTCGACGAGGTGATCGAGCTCGCCTACGCGCGCGGCTTCATCGCCGGCGGCGGCCTCTACTACGCGCGCGAGGTGCTGGCGGAGGCGCTCGGCGAGGAGAGGGCGGACGCGATCCTCGCGAAGCTCGGCTCCGCGGTCGAGATGACGCCGTTCGACTTCGCGCGCCGCATCCCGCCGGAGCAGATCTACGCCTTCCTGCGCGGGGAGTCCTCCCAGACGATCGCGCTCGTGGTCGCGAACCTGCCCTCCACCGAGCTCGCCGCGAAGGTGCTCCAGCAGCTCCCTCCGGAGCGTCAGGCCGAGGTTGCGCTGCGGATCGCCCAGATGGGGCAGACCTCGCCGGCGGTCGTCAAGGACGTCGCCGCCGTCATGAAGAAGAAGCTCGACCTCGTCGTGCACCAGGAGTACGCGATCGCCGGCGGCGTGCAGTCGGTGGCGCAGATCCTCAACTCGGCCGACCGCGCAACCGAGCGCAACATCCTCGACGGGCTCGCGCGCGACAACCCCGAGCTGGCCGACGAGGTGCGCTCGCTCCTGTTCGTCTTCGAGGACATCTTGAAGCTCGACAACCGCTCGATCCAGCTCATCCTCAAGGAGGTCGACACGAAGGACCTCGCGCTCGCGCTGCGGGGCGCGAGCGACGACCTCAAGGACGCGATCCTCGCCAACATGTCGCAGCGCGCCGGCGAGATGCTGCGCGAGGAGATGGAGATCATGCCGCCGCAGCGCCGGCGCGTGGTCGAGGAGGCGCAGTCGAAGATCGTCGCCGTCGTGCGCCGGCTCGAGGACGCGGGACAGATCACGATCGCGCGCGGCGGCGACGAGGAGGAGCTGATCGGGTGAGCCGTCTCTCGCGCGCCGCCGCGCCAGCCGCGTCGCGTCTCCTCCGGGTCATGTCGTGCGATCTGGTCGGGAGACGTGTCCGGTGGAGCCATGGCTCGCGACCTGGTCGGGTGACATGGCCGAACGGGACGTGAATGAGGTCGGGGCGACGGCGCCGTTCGAGTTCGAGCAGCTCGAGGCGACCGTCCACATCGGCGGCACCGCGTCCGATCGCGCCGCGATCATCCTCGCCGAGGCGCGCGCCGAGGCGGACGCCTTGCGCGCGGAGGCGCGGCGTGCGGGTTACGAGGCGGGCCTCGCCGAGGGGCGCACCGCCGCCGACCAGGAGCTCGTCCCGGCGCGCTCGGCGCTCGAGCAGGCCGCCCGCCTGCTCGCGGCGCAGCTCGAGGAGCGCGCGGAGCTGCTCGAGCGGCAGGCCGCCGAGCTGGCGGTGCGCCTCGCCGAGCGCGTTGTCGCGACCGCGCTCGAGGTGCGGCCCGAGCTCGTGCTCGACACGGTGCGAGGCGCGTTGCGCGGCGTCCTCGAGCGCGACCGGCTCGTCCTCGAGGTGAACCCGGAGGACCTCGCGCTCGTCCAGTCGGGGGTGGCCGAGATCGCGGCGCAGCTCGGGGGCATCCGCAGCCTCGAGGTCGTCGCGGAGGCGCGCGTCTCCCGCGGCGGCTGCGTCGTCCGCACCGTCGCGGGCGAGATCGACGCCACCATCACCGGCCAGCTCGCGCGGGCGCGCGACGTGATCCTCGCCGCGCTCTCGAGCGAGGAGGGATGATGCCCGGACGCGGCCTCGAAGCGGCTCAGGACGCGCTCGCGAGCACGAGCCTCTACCTCCGCCGCGGGCGGGTGCGCAACCTGATCGGGCTCGTGATCGAGGCGACGGGGATGCACGCCGAGGTCGGCGAGCTGTGCGAGATCGCGACCGGGCGCAACCGGCCTCCGGTCCCGGCCGAGGTGGTCGGCTTCCGCAACGGCGACACGCTGCTGATGCCGCTCGGCGAGATGACCGGGATCGCGCCGGGCAACCTCGTCACGGGCACCGGGCGTCCGCTCCGGCTCCCGGTCGGCGAGGAGCTGCTCGGCCGCGTCGTCGACGGCCTCGGCCGGCCGCTCGACGGGATGCCGCTGCACGGCGCCCTCCGCTCGCGCTCGACGACCGCCCGGCCTCCCGCGGCGCTCTCGCGCTCGCGGATCCGCGAGCGGCTCGAGCTCGGCGTGCGCGCGCTCGACACGCTCGTCCCCTGCGGCAAGGGCCAGCGGCTCGGCATCTTCGCCGGCTCCGGCGTCGGCAAGTCGTCGCTGCTCGGAATGATCGCCCGCTCGACCAACGCCGACGCGAACGTGATCGCGCTCGTCGGCGAGCGCGGGCGCGAGGTGCGCGAGTTCATCGAGCGCGACCTCGGCTCCGCGCTCGAGCGCTCGGTCGTCGTCGTCGCCACCTCGGACGAGCCGGCGCTCGTGCGCATCAAGGCGGCGTTCACGGCCACCACGATCGCGGAGCACTTCCGCGACGAGGGCGCGCACGTCCTGCTGATGATGGACTCGCTGACGCGCTTCGCGACGGCGCAGCGCGAGATCGGGCTCGCGATCGGCGAGCCGCCGACGACGCGCGGCTACACCCCGAGCGTGTTCGCGCTGCTGCCGCGGCTGCTCGAGCGCGCCGGCACCTCGGAGCGCGGCTCGATCACCGGCCTCTACACCGTCCTCGTCGAGGGCGACGACATGAACGAGCCGGTGGCGGACGCCGCCCGCTCGATCCTCGACGGGCACTGCGTGCTCAGCCGCCGGCTCGCGCACCGCGGCCACTACCCGGCGATCGACGTGCTGGAGTCGGTGTCTCGCCTCGACCGCGAGCTCGTCTCGCCCGACGTCCTGCGCGCGGGCGCGGAGCTGCGCGAGCTGCTCGCGCTCTACGCCGAGAAGGAGGACCTGATCCAGATCGGCGCCTACGCGCCCGGCACGCACCCGCAGCTCGATCGGGCGATCGCGCTGCGCCCGGCGATCGAGCGCTTCCTCCGCCAGCCGGTCGACGAGAGCTCGTCCGCGGCGGAGGCCGACGCGCAGCTCCTCGAGCTGCTCGGACAGGGGGAGGAGGGCGAGGTGATCGAGGGCGAGGTCGTCGACGAGGACGCCGAGCCCGCGTACGCGTAGCCCGGCGACGCGTCGGCTCTACGCGTAGACATCGAGCAGGAGCGTCGGCGGCCCGTCGAGCGCGCCCCGGTAGGCGGCGGCCGCGTCGCGGGGCGAGGCCGGGAAGACCGGGATCCCCCACGGGCCAGGCGGGGCGGAGCGTCCCGCCTCGCGCCGCTCCTCGCCGTCTCCGTGCCGCACGCGCGCCCGGACGGCCCGCGGGCCGCCTGGCAGGAGCGCGACGCCCGCGCCGGCGACGGGGACGAGGGTGCTCACGACCCGATCGTACGGCGAATCCCCCGTTCGGGGTAGGTCGTGCGGCGCAAAGATCCCTCGAACGAGGGAGCGGGCAGGGGGTTACACGAGGGCGCCCAGCGCGTCCGTGACGACGTCCGCCGCCGCGAGCGGGATCGTGGGCGGCTCGTCGTCGTCCCGCTCCGTGCTGTCCTCGCGGTCGAGCCGGAGCTGCTCGTCGATCAGCGGGCGCACTCGGTCGCGCGCGGCGGAGCAGTCGATCCCGAGCAAGGCGAACGCCGGCGTGGGGAGCGGACGCGGCGGCTCGAAGGTCGGGCCCGACTCGCGGACGAGCAGGTCGGCGACCTGGACGAGCGCCGCGAGCGTCGTCGCCGGGTGCTGGGCGTCGTGCTCGACGATCGCGGCGACGAGCTCCGGCGGGTAGCCCCAGCCGCCGCCGACGAGCCCACCCAGCTCGGTGTGGGTGAAGCCGAGCGTCCGCTCCTCGACCGGGCCGAGCTGCCTGCCCTGGGCGGCCGCGGCCGCGAGCTCGACGAACGCGTCCTTCGCGTAGAGCGACAGGATCGTCAGCCCGAGGTTGTGCACGAGCCCCGCCGCCAGCGCCCGATCCGCCTCCTCGGGCGTGCGAGCGAGCTGCCGGGCGGCGAGCGCGGTGCACAC
>JADGHP010000082.1 GCA_019683855.1 Thermoleophilia bacterium | reverse complement strand
CCTCGGAGCCCGCGAGCGCGGCGATCGTCCGGCTCACGCGCGCGACCCGAGCCCGGCCGCGCCCCGAGAGCGGCAGCCGCTCGACGGCGCGCATCAGCAGCGCATCGGCCTCCTCCGTCCTCCGCAGCGGCATCCGGGCGACCGCCGCGCGCGCGGCGACGACGCGCTCGCGGACGACCGCCGACGGCTCGCCGCCCGCTCCGGCGAGCTCGACGGCCCGCGCTCGCGGCACGGTCACGACGAGGTCGAAGCGGTCGAGCAGCGCACGCGAGAGCTTGTCCCGATAGCGCGCCAGCCGTTGCGCCGAGCACGTGCATTCGGCGCCCGGGTCGCCGCGCGCCCCGCACGGGCAGAGGTTCATCGTCGCCACGAGCTGGAAGCGGGCCGGGAAGACCACGCGTCCGGCCGCGCGCGCGACCGAGACGAAGCCGTCCTCGAGCGGCTGGCGGAGCGCCTCCAGCGCCGGCCGCGCGAACTCCGCCAGCTCGTCGAGCAGCAGCACGCCGCGATGCGCGAGGCTCGCCTCCCCCGGGCGCAGCCCCGGCCCGCCGCCGACGATCGCCGCCGTCGAGGCGCTGTGATGGGGCGCCCGAAACGGCGGCGTCTCGACGAGCGGATGCTCGGGCGGCAGCAGCCCGGCCACGGAGTGGATGCGCGTCACCTCGAGCGCCGCCTCCGGGTCGAGCGGCGGCAGGATCCCGGGCAGCCGTCGCGCGAGCATCGTCTTGCCCGTCCCGGGCGGGCCCGCGAGGAGGAGGTTGTGCCCGCCCGCGGCGGCGAGCTCGAGCGCGCGGCGGGCCCGCTCCTGCCCGCGCACGTCGGCGAGGTCGGGCGGCGGCGGCGAGTGCGCCGGCCGCGGCGGCGGCGCGGGGTCCGGCTCGAGCTCGCCGCGCAGGTAGGCCACCGCGTCGGCGAGGTGGCGCACGGGGACGGCCTCGACGCCCGCGAGCGCCGCCTCGGCCGCGGACTCGGGCGGACAGAGGAGCCGGTCGAGCCCCGCCCGCCGCGCACCCTCCGCGACTGCGAGCACGCCGCCGACCCGGCGCAGCCGTCCGTCGAGCGCGAGCTCCCCGACCGCGGCGTGCCGCTCGAGACGCTCGCGCGGAACCTGCCTGGACGCGGCGAGGACCGCGAGCGCGATCGGCAGGTCGAAGCCGGAGCCCTCCTTGCGCAGCTCGGCGGGCGCGAGGTTGACGGTGACGCGCTTGCCGGGGAACTCGAGCTCGGCGGCGGCGATCCCGCTGCGCACGCGCTCGCGCGCCTCCTGACAGGCGCGGTCGGCGAGACCCACGATCGTGAACGAGGGGACGCCCCGCTGGATGTGGGCCTCCACCTCGACCCGGCGCGGCTCGAGACCGACGAGCGCATGGGTGACCGCGCGTGCCAGCACACCCTCGACGCTACGCGCCGAGCCGTGACGAGTTGGTCGCGTCTTCGTGTCGGCTCGCGCGCGACTGGGGCGAGCGAGGGATCCGTCGCCGCGCAGGTCACGCACACGCGACGAAGGCGGCACGCCGCCGTCACCGGTTCCCCGATATCGTCGACGGCGAGGGCGGAGGGACCGCGGCCCCGCCCTTGGGTGGGGGTGTGCGGACATGGCCCGTCCGGACGGGGCTGGATCGGACAGGGCCCGGTGAGACAGGGCCCGATCAGATGAGGTCGTTGGTCAGACGGGACGGGTGACGAGGACGTCCTCGAAGTACTCGCCCGCGCGGCGCCCGGTGCGGCGGTTGACGTGGCGGCGCAGGCGGCTCTCCAGCCGCAGACCGGCGCGGCCCAGGATCTCCGGGTAGAGGTCGCGCCGGTCGTTCACGACGATCAGCACCGGCGCGCCCGGCCGGAGCGCCGAGACAGCGTTCGCGAGCGCCGCGGCGATCCCGGCGCGGTATTCCTCGAGCGCGGCCAGCGAGGTGCCGGCGGCGGCCGCGCCGATCTCCCGCTCGCGTCGGTCGTCCAGGCCGAGCAGCTCGTAGGCGTACCGGTGCTGCTCGTGGTAGTCGATCAGCCCCGGGTACGGCGGCGAGGTCACGACCCCGTCGAACACCGCGTCGTAGGCCACCTCGCGCGCGTCCGCCTGGAGGACGCGGGCCTCGCGCTCCGCGTCCCGGACGCGCGCGAACTCCTCGACCCGCGCCAGCGTGTCGAGCGTGTACCGGCGCAGGAAGCCGAGCGCGGACTCCACGGGGCGACACAGACGCCGGTGCTTGTGGCACCAGTACTCGCCCGTCTGCGGGACGCGAGGCGCCTCGAGGTCGAAGTGCGCCGCCCGCCGAGCCGACCGCGCGGCCCGCGAGAGGATCACGCGCAGGACGTCCGCGTACCGGTACTCCTCGATCAGGTCGCGGAAGGCGAGCAGCTCCGCGGCGGCGCGCGGCGCGAACCACTCGCGCAAGTACGCCTCGCGCGGGGGACGCACGCGCCCGAGCTCGAGCGACTCCACGCGGGCGCACGCGTCGCGCAGCTCCGCGCCGAGCTCGGGAAGGTCGTACTGCGCCGTCTTCACGCGCATGAGCAGGCAGTTGAAGGCGGCGACCTCCACCCCGGTCGCGTCCAGACCCGACTCGAGCGCCTGCACGAGCGTCGTTCCCGAGCCCGCGAACGGGTCGAGGACGTGATCGCCCGGCGCGAGGTAGCGGTCGAGCAGCGCCTCGACGAGCTGCGGGATGAACTTGCCGTGGTAGGGGTGCAGCCGGTGGACGTGCTTCGTGCGCACCCGCTCCGGCAGCTCGCGCTCCGACCACGAAAGCTCGAGGTCCAGCGTCGCGTACAGCTCGTCCTGCGTGACGGCCACGAACGACGACTTCGACGCGCGGAGCGGGAGCCCTCGTGCGGCCTCGTCGACCTTCGTCGCTCGGACGCGTGGCGAGCGCCGGTCCGAGCGCCGACGCCTCAGAGCATCTCGTCTTGCTCGGTGGGATTCCGCGCGACGACGATGGTGCCCGCCTCTTCGAGGCGGCGGACGATGGCGACGATCTTCTCCTGTGCTTCCTCGACCACTTTTCGGCGTTGCGGGGGTGTGTACTCGATCTCTTCGCGGAGCATGGTCGCGGCGCGTTGGGACATGTTCGACATGATCCGGGCTCGGAGTTGCTCGGAGGCTCCGCGGAGGGCGAGAGCCAGGTCGTGCATGTCCACCTCTCGCAGCACGAGCTGGATCGCGCGGTCGTCGAGGGTGAGGATGTCCTCGAACATGAAGAGCAGCGCCCGCACCTCGTCCGCGAGCTCTGCGTCCTCGGCCGCGAGGCGGGCCATGATGTTCCGCTCGGTTTGGCGGGTGGAGGAGTTGAGGATCTCGGCGAGCGCTCGTGACCCGCCTGCGGCCACATAGCCTTCCGGGCTCGTCCCGACGACGCTCTGCTCGATCAGGGATGCGACCTCCTTGGCGACCTCCGGGGAGGCGTGCTCGAGCCGCGCGATCCTCCTGGCGACATCCGCCTGCATGTCGGGCTCCATCTGCTCGAGCACCTGTGCTGCGAGTTGGCGGGTAGGCATGTTCGCGAGCACGAACGCGATCGTTTGCGGGCTCTCGTGTTGCAGGAACGCGTGGATCTGCTCGACCGGGATCGCGCGGAGGAACTCGAATGGCCGCTCCTCGATGGCCGAGGAGAGACGCGCGAGGATCTCGGCCGCACGCTGGCTTCCGACTGCGCGCTCGAGCACCTCGCGTGCGTACTCGACCCCGCCCTGGGCGAGGTAGGTGCGCGCCTGGACGAGCGCCAGGAGCTCCTCCAGAACGCTGCTGGCCTCCTCCGGGTCGATGCGAGGCGTCCGCGCCATCTCTACCGTGAGCTGCTCGACCAGCGACGCCGGCAGCCGCTTGAAGATCTCGGCGGCGATGTCAGGGCCGAGCGCGATACAGACGATCGCCGCCTTCCGGAGTCCGCCCTCCGCAGACGTCATCTCGGTGCTCATTGGAGTCCCCCCTCGCCGTCGGAGCCGCCGAGAGCCGAATGCCATGCCGGACAAGCGGCGCGCGCCTCGGCGGAACCCGTGTCCGCGTACACCTGCAACGCGTCGTCCAGGGATCCGAGGAACGCGTCGATCACCTCGGGGTCGAATCGCGACCCGCTGCCTCGTCGTATCGTCGCCACGGCCTCGTCAACCGAGAGCCGGGGCCGGTAGGGCTGATCGGTGATGAGGGCGTCGAACACGTCCGCGACCGCCGCGATGCGCCCTTCCAGCGGGATCTGGAAGCGGGCGAGACGGCGCGGGTAGCCACCGCCGTCGAAGCGCTCGTGGTGGGTGAGCGCCACGACGGCGGCGGTGTCGAGGAGAGAGCTTCCCGACCCGGCGAGAAGCTCATAGCCGACCAGGGGGTGGCGCTCCACGACCGCGCGCTGCGCCTTGGTCAACGGACCCGGCTTGAGGAGGATGCGGTCTGGCACGGCGAGCTTCCCGATGTCGTGCAGCAGGCTCGTCAGCCGGATGGCGTCGCAGCACTCCTTGCCGAGACCGAGCTTGCAGGCGATGAGGCCGGCGAGGCAGCTCATCCGCCTCGAGTGCAGGCCGGTGCGCTCGTCCCGGAGCTCGAGCGCCTGCGCGAGCAGGCCGACCAGCCGGTCCGCGCGCAGCGGGTCTCCTCCGTCGCGTGACAGCACGTCTGCCAACGGGCGCTCCTGCGCGCTCAACGGGAGTCGCTCCCCGCGTCACCGTCGTCCCCGTCCGACCCTCGATCCGTACGCTCTCGGACGAGCATGCGAACCGGCTCTGCGACGAGCCCCTCTGGAAGCGCGTTCAGACGCTCGATGAGCTTCGCGCTGGCCTCTTGCCCGCGCGCGATGAGGAGCACGCCCTCGGTCGCAGAGCGGATGTCTTCCGCGAACACCATCCCTGCCCGCAGGTTCCGCAGCCGCAGCTCCTTGATCTGGGTCCTCACCTCGGACGCGCCGCGCAGACGCGCGAACAGCTCGAGCAGCTCCGGGTCGTACCAGCCTCCCCGGCCCCGCATGGTGCTGAGCGCGAACTCGACCGACCGCTCCTGCGCCTCGAGCAGATCGAAGTCGTGCGCGATCTTGAGCATCCGCGAGCCGAGCGGGATTCGGCTCCCGTGTCGGGGTCGCCGCCCGCGGCCGGAGGAGAACCGCTCGCTCTGCCCGAGGAGGATCTCGCGCGTCTCGCGCAGGCTCTCGACGTGACGCAGGATGTCCGCCGCCGTCGCCGGGAGCTGCTCGACGAGGTCGAGATCCGCTGGACTCAACGTGGCCCCGTGGTAGTAGCGAGTCGCCGTCGCCTCCGGCAGCGTCAGGCTGCCGACCTGCGAGAGCAAGGCGGCCGCCTCGATGGGCGCGCTGCTCTCTCCGTCGAGCCCGAGCTCGAGCGCCAGCTCGAGCACGTAGCGTCTGAGTCGAAGCGCCCGCTTGAGCGCCGCCGGTCTCGCAAGGGAGAGCAACTCCACGAAGGCAAGGACGACGCCGCCCGCCACCGCGGTCGACAGTTCCCGCTTCAGGTTCGTCAGCGCCTCTGCGTCAGACTCGGTGCCGACCATCTCGAACACGCCGGCCGGGGCTGTGTCGTCCCGAGCGCCTGACGACGACCGAGACGAACTCAACGCCGAGATTTATCAGACTCATATTCACGTTGTGTATTCGCCGGATTGTTACGGTGCTTCATCGCCGATCCGGAGAACACGTGCCAACGATTACGCTCCTTGTAATGCGCAGTTGACTACCGTTTTTGACGAGGAGAGATGCCCGAAATGGACTAGTGCGGCGTCTCGTGACGTTGCGCCTGGAGCGCGCGTGCGGGGAAGACGCGCGCGGGAACGTCGGATTGGAGCGGAGCGGGCTCGGACGTGAGCCGTTAGTCGATCAGCGACTGGCGCAGCGCCTTCGCGACGGCCTCCGTTCGCGTGCTGGCCGCCAGCTTGGCCATCGCCTTTCGGAGGTGGGCGCGAACGGTGTCGGGGGCGATGTACAGCTTCTTCCCGATCGCCTCGTTCGAGAGGCCGTCGGCGAGGAGCCGAAGCACGTCCCGCTCTCGGGGTGTGAGGTCCGGATTGCTCGCCGCCGCGGCCGGAGTCGCGAGCGTCGCAGCGAGCACCGGATCGATGTAGGTCTCCCCGGAGGCGACGACCCGGATCGCCCGCACCACCTCGTCGAGCGCCGCTTCCTTCTGAACGAAGCCTCTCGCCCCAACGTCGAGGGCGTCGACAAGGAGACCGCGATTCCCGTAGCCGGTGTAGAGGACGACCCCCGTGGAGCTGTTCTCGCGCGCGAGCTCGCGCGCGATCTCGATCCCGGTCAATCCGGGCATCCGAATGTCGAGGAGGGCCACCTGTGGCCTCGTCTCGCGAATCGCGGCGAGCGCGCGGCGCCCATCGCCTGCGTGGCCCACGACCGCGATGCCATGCTGCTCGAGGTAGTACGCGAGCAACAGCTCGATCGGCGGGTGGTCGTCTGCGATGACGCAGGTGATCTCGTCAGGAGCGTCGAGCTTCGTCAAGTGCCGAGGCCCCTCCGCCGTCGTGCGCGACGACGGGCGCGCCGGTACGTCGAGTCGCAGATCGAGGGCCGCAGCGTGGACACATAGAGTGTCACGCCCCGTTTTGCCTCGCGCCCGGTTCTGGGAAGGGAAGAGGGACGATTCCCTCATCGGGAGGCTACCACCACGGACGCTTACCGCCTGCGGCGCCCGCCGTCTCGGCGACGTCACAGCTCGACCGCGCATGACGGCGCGCGAACCGCCTCGAGCTGCGGTGCGACCTCGACGAGCGCATCGAGGACGTCGGGGTCGAACGCCCGTCCGCGGTCCGCGAGCATCGCCTCGAGCGCGGCGTTCGAGCCGAGCGGCGAGTCG
>JADGHP010000081.1 GCA_019683855.1 Thermoleophilia bacterium | reverse complement strand
CGCGGCACGAGGAGCGGCAGCGCGGCGACGAGCAGCACGAACGCCGGGAACGCCGGCAGGAGCAGGGTGAGGAAGGCCGACGACGGGTGGAACGGGTCTCCCGTCGCGAAGGTGTCCGGCACGGCGCCGCGCAGCAGCACTCCCAGCCAGAACCAGGACGCGACACCGACCGCCGCCGTGAGCGAGCGTCGGAGGAGCGCGATCGTCCCGGCGATCGGCACCCATTCGACGACCCGCAGGCTCCAGCCGTACTCGCGAAAGCCGAGGAGGTTCCCGTGGAACTGGCTCCAGTCGAAGTGGAGGAGGGGAGCCTCGGCGGCGGGAGCGTGCGCATGCCAGAGGCCGAACGCGACGAGCCCGGGTAGGAGCGCGCAGGCTGCAGCGCCGATGGGCAGCGGGCGCCGTCGCAGCGCGAGCGCGCACAGCAGTCCGGGCACGAACACGAGAGCCGACCCGGAGAGCGCGAGCGCGACCGATGCGGCGAGGCCGGCGCTCGCGGCTCCCCACGCGCTGCCTGACCCGAGCGCGCGCACGAGCAGGTACCCCGCGACCGCGAGGGCGACCATCGTCGGGAAGAGCGTCGTCTCGGCGAGGCCGAGCTGTGCGGGAAGGAAGCCGTCGCGAACCGCCGGCCTCATGCGGACGTCGAAGAAGCGGTAGCCAAGCAACGGCAGAACGATCCAGACGGCGCCGGCGAACGCGCCCAGCGTCCGGCCGGCGAGGCACGCCGCAGCCCCGACGAGCGAGAGGAGCGCGAGCGGCAGGAGCACGACCACCTGCACGAGCACGAGGGCCGCGAGCCCGGCCGACGGCGACGCGCCGACCGCCGCGAACGGCGCGGTCAGCACCGGCCAGAGGAAGCCGCCGCCGTTCTGCGACAGGTGCCCGTGCAGGATCGCGCGCGAGGCCTCGTGCAACCGCTGCGTCTCCGCCGGGTCGCCGTAGAGCCAGCCGCTATGATGCGCCGCCGACGCGACCCAGGCGACGACGCTCCACTGGGCGAGCACGAGCAGTGCGAGCACGCCGTGCCACGGCGAGAGGCGTCCGAGGCTACGCCGGAGCGCCACCGCGTTCGCGCGAGTCGACGTACCAGGCGATCGTCCGCTCGAGGCCCTCGCGCAGGCTCGTGCGGGCGCGGAAGCCGAAGAGCGCCTCGGCGCGGCTCACGTCGAGGCGCCGGCGCGGCTGCCCGTTCGGCTTCGATGTGTCCCAGACGATCTCGCCCTCGAAGCCGGTCAGCTCGGCGACGAGCGACGCGAGCTCGCCGATCGCGATCTCCTCGCCCGTGCCGACGTTCACCGGCTCGGGGCCGTCGTAGCGCTGCGCCGCCAGCCAGATCGCCTCGGCGCAGTCGTCGACGTAGAGGAACTCGCGCGTCGGGGTGCCGTCCCCCCAGAGCACGATCTCGCGCTCCCCGCGCGCCCGCGCCTCCACCATCTTCCGGATCAGGGCGGGGATCACATGCGAGGTCTCGAGGTCGAAGTTGTCGCGCGGCCCGTACAGGTTGACTGGGAGCAGGTAGATGGCGTTCGTCCCGTACTGCTCCCGGTAGGCCTGCGCGCCCACCAGAAGCGCCTTCTTGGCCACTCCGTAGGGCGCGTTCGTCTCCTCCGGGTAGCCGTTCCAGAGGTCGTCCTCGCGGAAGGGGACGGGCGCGTGCTTCGGGTAGGCGCAGATCGTCCCGAGCAGCACCGTCTTCGCGACCCCGTGCAGGCGCGCCTGCTCGAGCACGTGCGCTCCCATCATCAGGTTCGCGTACCAGTAGCGGCCCGGGTTGGCGCGGTTCGCGCCGATGCCGCCGACCTCGGCCGCGAGGTGGATGACGAGCTCGGGTCGCGCGTCGGCGAAGAGGCGCTCCGCGTCGGCGGCCACGGTCAGGTCGTAGTCGCGGCGGCGCGCGACGAACGGCTCGACGCCGTCCTCGCGCAGGCGCTCGACGAGATGCGAGCCGAGGAAGCCGCCGCCGCCGGTGACGAGCACGCGCACGCGACAAGCGTATCGGGCGAGCGGGCGAGCGCTCGTCCGGGGCTCCGTCTGCTTTGATCGGCCCGTGAACTCGACGGCCACGAGCCGGTGGCGCCGGCGCAGCGCGCTGCGGAGCGGCCTCCTCACCGGCGTCGCGCAGATCGTCGTCGCCTTCGCCGCGGCCGGGGCCGGGGCGCTGCTCGCGCGTCGGTTCGGTCGCAACGCGGAGACCGACGGCTTCCTCGCCGCCTACGGCGTCTACCTCGTGCTCGTGCTCGCCGCGCAGGCGTTCCGGATGGTGGTCGTGCCCGACCTGACGCGGGCGGCCGCCGAGGGCCGGCTCGGCGGGGAGAGCCGCGCGTACGCGCTCGCGATCCTGAGCGTCGCCGTGCCGGCGTCGGCGCTCGTCGCCGTCCTCTCCGGGCCGCTCGGCGAGCTCATCACCGGCAGCCTGCCGGCGCGGTCGGCCCATGTCGCCGCCCGGGCGCTCGTCGTGCTCGTGCCGGCGGCGTTCGGGCAGCTCCTCGCCGCGCTCGCCGCGAGCGCGCTCGCCGCCCTCGACAGCTACGGGACGGCCGCGCTCGGCTTCGCGCTCGGCGGCGTCGCCGGCCTCGCCGTCTTCGCCGCCCTCGCCGGCGGGCACGGGATCGTCGCGCTCGCCTGGGGCCTCGCGGTCAACGCGGCGTGCTCGCTCGCGGTGCCGCTCGTCAGGCTGCTGCGGAAGCGGGCGCTCGGCGGCGCCTGGCCGGAGCGGCTGCGGGTCGGCGCGCGGCTGTGGCGTCTCGTGCAGGGCGCCGCCGTGCCGCTCGCGTTGCAGGGCTGCTACCTGCTCTCGCTTCGCTTCGCCGCGCACCTCGGCGTCGGGCGCGTGACGAGCTTCTCGTACGCCTACCTCGTCGCCTCCACGCTCGTCGGCTCGACCGCGTTCTCGCTCGGGCTGATCTCGTCGGCGCCCTTGACCCGTCGCGGGATCGATCCCGTCGCCGCGGGCCGTCACGTCGTCCACGCGGCATGGGTGAGCCTCGTGCTCGTCGGCGCGGCGGCCGGCGTGTTCGCGCTCGTGGGAGGGAAGATCATGGGCGTCGTGCTCGGCGACGCGTACGGCGGCGGCGTCGGGCTGGAGCTCGGGCGCCTCGTCGTCTGGCTTGCTCCCTGGATGCTCGCCTGGGTCGGGTTCGCGGTCGCGTTCCCGCTCGTGTTCGTCGTCGGCCGGGAGCGGCTGCTCGTTCCGCTCGCGCTCGCGGGCTTCGCGCTCTGCGTCCCGCTCGGGCTCGGGCTGCGCGCCGCGGCCGGGCTGGAGGGGATCGCGCTCGCGATCGGGCTCGCGACGCTCGCGATCGCCGCCGGCCTTCTGTGGATGCTCTCGCCGCGCACGCTCGCGATCGCCGCGCTCGGCCTCGCGCGGCTCGCGCTCGCCGTCGGCGCCGCGACGGCGCTCGCGTTCGGCGCCCTCTCGCTCGCGCTCGCGCCGATCGCGGCCGCCTGCGCGGGCCTGCTCGCCTACGCGCTCATCGTCCTCGCGCTGCGCTCGCTCGGTCTGAGCGAGGCGTGGGCGTACGTGCGAGGGTTGCATTGAGGGCGCTGATCACGGGCGTCGCCGGACAGGACGGCTCCTACCTCGCCGAGCTCCTCCTCGAGCGGGGCTACGAGGTGGCGGGCATCGTGCGCGGGGATCCCGAGGCCGCGTATCCGAACCTCGCCGCGGTGCGCGACCGCGTGCGGCTCTTCCAGGTCGACCTGCTCGACCCCGGGGCGCTCGCGCGCCTGCTGCGGGAGCTGCGCCCGCGCGAGGTGTACAACCTCGCCTCGCCGTCGTTCGTTCCGCGCTCGTGGGAGCGGCCGATCGAGACCGCCGAGTTCGCCGCCGTGGGCGTGACCGCGCTGCTCGAGGCGGTGCGCGCCGTGGACGGGGCGATCCGCGTCTACCAGGCCTCCTCGAGCGAGATCTTCGGCGAGCCGGTGGAGAGCCCGCAGACCGAGTCGACGCCGCTCGCGCCGGTCACTCCGTACGGGGTCGCCAAGGCGTACGGGCACTTCATCGCGCGCTCCTATCGGCGGCGCTACGGCCTGCACGTGAGCTGCGGGATCCTCTACAACCACGAGTCGCCGCGGCGGCCGCTCGACTTCGTTCCCAGCAAGATCGCGCACGGCGCGGCGGCCATCTCGCTCGGGCTCGCGCGGGAGCTCGCGCTCGGGGATCTCGACGCGGAGCGCGACTGGGGGTTCGCGGGCGACTACGTGGAGGCGATGTGGCTGATGCTGCAGCGCGACGAGCCCGGCGACTTCGTCGTCGCGAGCGGCGAGCCGCACACCGTGCGCGAGCTCGCCGAGCTCGCGTTCGCGCACGTCGGCCTCGACTGGCGCGAGCACGTCCGCCGCGACCCGGCGCTCGAGCGGGGCGAAGCCGAGCTGCACCGGCTCGTCGGCGACGCGTCGCGGGCGCGGGAGGTCCTCGGCTGGCGCCCGAAGGTCGGCTTCGAGGAGCTCGTTCGGCTGCTCGTCGACGCCGCCCTCGCCCGACTCACGACTTCGTAACAGCGCGCTTCTACACTCTCCCGAAATGCCAGACGAGCAGGAGCTTTCCGTCGACGAGGTCTACGAGCGGCTCCGTGCCGCCGTCGACCGGGGCTCCCGCGACCTCGCCTCGACGCGCGGGCTCGCCGAGCGCTTCTGGCCCGTGAGCGCCGACAAGCCGCTCGAGCGGCGGCCGGGCGCGAAGGGCTGGAGCGCCTTCCAAGCGAAGCGCGTCCTCCGCAAGCTGATGCGCTGGTACGTCGAGCCGGCCCTCGCCGAGCAGCGGATCGTGAACGACGCGCTGCTGCGGCTCGTCGACGACCTCGCGCGCCGCGTCGAGGAGCTCGAGCGTCGCGCCGGCGGGGAGCGCTGATGCGGATCGCCGTCTGCCTGCCGCAGGTGCCGTTCGAGCGCGGCGGCGCCGAGATCTTCGCCGACGACCTCGTCGAGCAGCTCCGGCGGCGCGGGCACGACGCGGCGCTCGTCACGGTCCCGTTCAAGTGGTACCCGGGCGAGCGGGTGCTGACGCAGGCGTTCCTCTGGCGGCTGCTCGACCTCGAGGAGGCGAACGGCCGGCCGGTCGACGCCGTCGTCGCGACGAAGTTCCCCTCGTACGCCGTGCGCCATCCCCGCAAGGTCGTCTGGCTCCTGCACCAGTTCCGGCAAGCGTGGGACCTCGACCGAACCGAGCTCGGCCAGTTCTCGGAGTCGGCTCGAGACCGGGCGCTGCGCCGGCGCGTGCTCGCGCTCGAGCGCACGGTGCTCGGAGAGGCGCGGAAGCTCTTTGCGACCTCCGGCAACGTCGCGCGCCGGCTGCGGGAGTCGACGGGGCTCGAGGCGGAGGTGATGCCGCATCCGCCGGCGCCGCTCGCCTACCGCTGCGAGGAGTACGGCGACTTCGTCTTCACCGTGAATCGGCTCGACCGGGCGAAGCGGATCGACCTCCTGCTCGAGGCGGCGGCGGTCGACCCGTCGCTGCGGGTGGTGATCGCCGGCGACGGGCCTGACCGCGAGCGGCTGGAGCGGATCGCGCGCGACCGCGGCCTGGACGGGCGCGCCACCTTCACGGGTCGCATCCCCGACGAGGAGGTGGCCGACCTCTACGCCCGCTGCGGCGGCGTCTTCTACGCGCCCGTGGACGAGGACTTCGGGATGGTGCCCTTCGAGGCGTTCCTCTCCGGCAAGCCGGTGCTGACGACCACCGACGCCGGCGGGCCGCTCGACGTCGTCCGCGACGGCGAGACGGGGCTCGTGGTCGCGCCCGAGCCGGCCGAGGTGGCGCGCGGACTCGCCTGGCTGCGCGAGCACGCCGACGAGGCGAAGGCGCTGGGGGCCCGCGGGCGCGAGCTGGCGCGGGCCGTCACGTGGGACTCGTGCATCGACCGGCTACTCGCTGCGGTCGCGTGAGCTCGCCCGGCTCGCAGATGCGGCGGCGGTGTGCGTGTGTCCACATGCACACCGGCCCATGGGTACCCATGGGCCGCCGGTGGGCCGGCGTGGGCCGGAGCGAAAGGCGGCCGGAGACGTGAAGGTCGCCTACTTCAGCCCGCTGCCGCCGGACACGTCGGGGATCGCCGACTACTCCGCGCTGCTCCTGCCCGCGCTCGAGCGGCTCGTCGAGGTCGAGGTGGTGCGGCCCGGGCGGACGCGACCGGTCGCCGGCGCCGACGTCGCGCTCTACCACGTCGGCAACAACCCGGACGCGCACGGTTGGATCGTGGACGCGCTGCGGCGGCGGCCCGGCGTCGTCGTCCTGCACGACTTCGTCCTCCACCACCTCGTCGCCGGGCTGACGATCGGCCGCAAGGACGGGCACGCCTACCTCGCCGCGATGGAGCGCGAGGCGGGCGTGCCGGGGCGGCTGCTGGGCTACGGCGTGCTCGAAGGGCGCGTGCCGCCGCTGTGGGAGGTGCGGCCGGAGGAGTTCCCGCTCGCCGGCGAGGTGCTCGACCGCGCGACCGGGCTAATCGTGCACTCCCGCTACGTCGAGACGCGGGCGCGCGAGCACGGCTACGACGGTCCGCTCTGGCGGATCCCGCACCCCGCCTGGCCTGTACCCGCGATCGAGCCGGCCGCGGTCGAGGGGGCGCCGCTCATCGGCTGCTTCGGGCACCTGAACGAGAGCAAGCGCATCCCGCAGCTCGTGCGCGCCTTCGCCGAGCTGCGACGGACGCATCCGGAGGCGCGACTGCTGCTCGTCGGCTCCGAGGCGCCCGGCTTCGACCTCGCCGGCCGCCTCGAGCGGATCGGCGTCGCGGCGGAGGGGGTGATTCGCGAGCTGTACGTCGAGGAGGCGCGCCTGTGGGCGCTGATGGCGGCGTGCGACGCGTGCGTGCTCCTGCGCGCGCCGACGATGGGGGAGACCTCGGGCAGCGCGATCCGCGCGCTCTCGCTCGGGAAGCCGCTCGTCGTGAGCGACGTCGGCTGGTTC
>JADGHP010000080.1 GCA_019683855.1 Thermoleophilia bacterium | reverse complement strand
GATCGTCAGCCCGAGGTTGTGCACGAGCCCCGCCGCCAGCGCCCGATCCGCCTCCTCGGGCGTGCGAGCGAGCTGCCGGGCGGCGAGCGCGGTGCACACCGCGTGCCGGTGCAGGACGAGCCGCTGCCGCGTGAGCTCGTCGCGCGTGGAGACGAGCAGTCCGAGGCCGGGCGCCGCCAGGGCGAGGCCCTGGACGAGCCGGAACCCGAGGCGCGTCACCGCCACCGGCAGGCTCGAGATGCGCGTCGTAGCGCCGGAGTAGGCGCTGTTCGCGATCCGCAGCAGGAGCGCCGAGAAGCCCTCGTCCTTCGCGGCCGCGGCGGCGACGTCCTGGGCGCGCGAGACCGGGCTGCCGCACAGGCGCGCCACCTCCATCAGCGCGCCCTGGTCGCCCACGGGGACCGAGGTCGCCCGGCCGACGAGCGCGTCGCGCAGCTCCACACCGGTCCTCCTGGGCTCCACGCGGGGATCATCGGCCGACCCGCCCGGAATGTGAGCTCGCCGGCCACTTCGGGACGCGCGGCGCCGGCCGATAATTTCGTGCGGGGATGAGCGCCGTCGACCACCAGCTCCCCGCCGAGCAGCTCGCGGCGATCCTCGCCGCGGGGCGCGACGGGCGTTCCGAGCACGAGCGCCGCCGGCGGCACGTGCGGGTGCGCACGATCGACTTCACGCGGCCGACGAAGTTCCTCCAGGAGCAGCAGCGGAAGTTCCTGCGCGCGCACGAGACCGCGTGCCGGGCGGCGGCGACGCGCCTCTCCGCGGAGCTGCGCACCCCGGTCGAGCTCGAGGTGCTCGCGATCGACCAGATGGCGTGGTCGAGCGCGCTCAGCGAGATCCCGCAGCCCTCCGTGCTCGCGATCGTCGACGTGCACCCGATCGGCTCGCGGCTGCTCGTCACGGTGGAGTACGACGCGCTCGCGCGGATGGTCGACCGGCTGCTCGGCGGCAACGGCGTCCCGCCGACCGAGGTGCGCGCGCTGACGGAGATCGAGCAGCACCTCGCCCGCCGGCTCTTCACGAGCATCCTCGAGCAGATGACGCCGGTGTGGGAGGAGCTGCTCGGCCTGCGACTCTCCCTGCTCGACCTCGAGTCGAAGCCGATGAACGTCCAGATCGCGCCGCCCTCCGAGCCGACGCTGACCCTCACGATCGAGGAGCAGATGGACGCCTCCTCGTCGACGCTCTCGATCATCATCCCGTACCGGTCGATCGAGCCCGTCATCGACCGACTCGACCGCTCGTTCGCAGACTCCCTCACGGGGAAGTCGGCGGAAGACGAGCTGCGCAGCGCGCTCCTCGAGGTGCCCGTCGAGGTGCGGGCCGAGGTGGGCGCCGTGGAGCTGACGCTCGCGCAGGTGCTCGCGCTGCGCGAGGGAAGCGTGGTGCACCTGCGCGCCGCCGCCGACGCCGGCGTGACCCTGTACGCGAACGACGCCCCCGTCCAGCGCGCCCGGCCCGGGCGTGACGGCGGCCAGCGAGCGGTGGAGATCGTCGAGCGCGTGGAGCCCGCGCCGTGACGACCGACGAAGCCCTCCAGTTCCTCGGACACCTCTGCGCGGCTGCGGTCGGGAGCGCGCTGCGCGACCTCGGCGTCGAGGCTCAGGTGGACGCGCCGACGCTCGTCCAGCCGGGGTCGTCGCCGTTCGCGGGGGCTCCCGCGCCCGGCTTGGCGGCGAGCGTCGACATCGACGACGGACTCGCGGGCGAGGCTGTCGTGCTCCTCTCCGAGGGCGCGGCGGGCGTGCTCGCCGCGGCCGGGGCGGGACGGGCGGACGGCGCCGGCGAGGACGCCACCGCGCCCGTCGAGGACGGCGCCTCCGCTGAGGGCGATGCCGCCGCGGAGGGCGGCGCGCCGCTCGACGACGGCGCGGCCGCCGAGCTCGACCTCGTCGCCGCGACTCGCGAGGTCGCCGTGCACGTAACCTCGGCCGTAGCGGCGACCGCCGGCGGCATCCTCGGGCAGGACGTCTCGATCGGCGAGCCGAGCGTGAGCCGGTTCGCGTCCGAGGCGGAGGCGGCGGACTCCTCGGAGCACGCGCCGCACGCGTTCGCCGTCTCGTTCGCCGTCGACGGCGAGCCGGGGCTGTTCGTCCAGTACGTCCAGAACGCCTTCCTCGTCAAGGCGACGCCTGGTCTCTCCGAGCTCGCGCTCCAGGGCGAGGCGTCGGCGGGCGCCGGACGCGCCGTCGGCGACGCCGCCCTCCGCGACGTCGAGGTGCGGCTGTGGGCGGAGCTGGGCCGCGCGCGCCTCCCGCTGGCGCAGGCGATCTCGATGCCGAGCGGCGCGGTCGTTCGCCTCGACCGGGCCGTCGACGACCCGATCGAGCTGTTCGTCAACGGGCAGCTCTATGCCTACGGGCGGCTGATGGTGATCGACGACGAGTGGGCGGTGCGGATCGAGCAGCTCGCGCGGGGTCCCCGTCGCGAGGCGCCCGCGCTGATCGAGGCGGCGGAGGATCGAGTCGAGGCGACGGAGGATCGAGTCGATGCGGCGGAGGCTCAAGCGGTCCCGGCGGCGGCCGATAACGGCTAGCGGTGAAGCGCTTCTCCTTCAGGCTCGACCCGCTCCTGCGCCTGCGTAAGCAGGCCGAGCAGCAGGCGCTCGAGGCGTTCGCTCGCGAGCTGACCGTGCGCTCGCAGCTCGAGGCCGAGCTGCGCGAGACGACGACGCTGCTCGACGCCGCCGCCGCCGCGACGGCGATCGACGCGGGCACGCGGATCGATGCGGTCGAGCTGGCGCTGCGGCAGGCCTACGTCGAGCGCCGCGAGCGCGAGCGCGCCGACGCGCAGGCGCGCGTGGCGGCGCAGGAGGAGCGCCTCGACGCGCAGCGCCAGCGCCTCGAGGAGTGCGCGCGCGACCGCCGGGTCGTCGAGCGGCTGCGCGACCGGGCCTGGGCGCGGCACGAACGCGAGGAGGCGCAGCGGCAGAACGCCCTCATCGACGATCTCGCGACTTCGGCGTACGCGCGCAAGACGCGGGCGGTGGGGGCGTAGCGGTGTCGCTCCAGACCGTCATCGCGCGGATCGACGAGCTGGTCGCGCCCGCCGCCCAGCCGGCGTGGGCGCCGGCGCCGACGACCGCGCCGACGAGCTCGTTCTCCGACCTGCTCGCCGGCATCGTGGGCTCGACCACCCCGGCCGCGGCCCCTGCGGGCGCGGCCCCCTTCCGGGATCTGATCGAGCAGGCTGCGGCACGGTACGGCGTCGATCCGGCGCTCGTCACCGCGGTGATCCAGCACGAGTCCGGCTTCGACCCTAGCGCGACCAGCCCCGCCGGCGCCGCCGGCCTGATGCAGCTCATGCCGTCGACTGCCGCCTCGCTGGGCGTCGACCCGTACGACCCGGCGCAGGCGATCGACGGCGGCACGCGCTACCTCGCGCAGCAGCTCGCCCGCTTCGGCGGCGACCCCGCGCTCGCGCTCGCCGCCTACAACGCCGGCCCGGGCGCGGTCGAGCGCTACGGCGGCGTGCCGCCCTACCCCGAGACGCAACGCTACGTGCGCAACGTCCTCGCCACCTACGAGGCGCTGCGCCGGCCGGTCGGAGGCGTGCTGTGAGCGCACTCGTCGTGCCGCTCGCCCCCGAGACGGGGGAGGCGCCCGAGCAGGTGGCGGCAGCGGGTGCGGAGGCCCCGCCGGTCGGCTTCGTCACGCTCCTCGCGCGATGCTCGGGCCCGCCGGGAAGCGGCGGAGCCCGACCCAGTGGCGAAGACCAAGCCACCGGCGCCCGGACCGCTCAGTCGGAAGGCGCCGTCAAGGACACCGACATCGCCGAGCAGGTCGCCGCGAACGCCTCCGCGAACGGGCCGGCGACCGCGCTCGCCCAGCTCTCCCTCCAGGTCCCGCCCGACGGCGCTCCGACACATACGGACGACGCACCGGAGCCGGCCGCCGGGGCGCACGAGGGGCGCCCGAGCGGCGCCGCCGCCGGTCTCGCCGGCGACGTGGTCGCAGCCGCCTCGTACCTGCCCGCGCCGCTGCCGCAGTCGCAGGGGGCGGCAGCGGCCGCGGAGCGCCCCGAGGCCCAGCCGACGGACGGGACGGCTGCGCCGTCGCACGCCGCGGCGCCTCTCGGAGGGATCGCGGCCGCGGGCGCCGCCGGGCTCGACCCGGCGGGCGGGCCGGGGGGGGGGGGGGCCGGGGGGGCCCCCCGGGGGGGGCGCCCGCGGCCACGTGGACGACGTCTCCCTCGCGGCCCCCGCCGCTGCCGGCTCGGAGACGGCGGGGGCGCCGGCCGGCGAGCGTGCGCTCGCGGGACTCGCCGCGGCCGCCGCGACCACGCCACAGGTGCAGCCGCGCGCGCAGCAGCGGACGGCCGCGTCGGTGGCGTCGCCAGAGGTGGCGAAGCGCGCCGCGAGCGACGCCCGTGTGGCGACGCCAGGCCACCCGGCGGTGTCCAGCCGGCAGGCGGCGACGTCAGACCACTCCGCCGTGTCCGACTGGCAGGTGGCGACGCCAGGCCACCCGGCGGTGTCCGACCGGCAGGTGGCGACGCCAACCCACCCGGGCGCGCCCGACGGGGCCGCGGCGGCGCCCGGCAAGCCGGCCGCGGCCGCGCTCGAGACCGTCCAGGCGCCGCCCGTCCAGGCGCCGCCCGCCCAGGCGCCCTCGCCCGTGCCGCAGCACCCGGCGCTCGCCGCGCCCACCGCGCACGCGCGCGCGGCCGCGCTGCCGAGCACCGCGGCCGCCCTGGTCGATGTCGCCGTCTCGGCTCGCGCTACGCGCGCCCGGATCGTGCTCACGCCGCCCGAGCTCGGCACGGTGGAGATCCGCCTCCGCTACGGCGAGCGCGGGGTCTCCGCCACCTTCCACGCCGACTCGTCGCAGGCGGCGCAGACGCTCGCCCTCGCTGCCGGGGACCTTCGGCGCGCCCTCGAGGCGCAGGGCATCCAGGTCCAGCAGATCGACGTCCCTGCGGCCCGGACCGACCAGCAGACCCCCGCCTGGTCGGGCGGCGGGGACGGCGCCTGGAACGCCGGTCGCGGCCACGGCTCCGCGGGCGACGCGCCCGCGAGCGGCGGCGACCCGACGACCCTCGAACCCGACGACCCGATCACGCACCGCGCCGTCCTGCTCGGAACGGCCGTGGACGTGCTCGCCTAGAAGGAGGTGACCGCGATGGTGACGACCGTCGGCTCCGCCGGCTCGACCCAGAGCCAGACGCCCGTCAACCCGGGATCGGTGCTCGGCAAGGACGACTTCCTCAAGCTCCTCGTCGCCCAGCTCCAGCACCAGGATCCGCTCAGCCCGACCGACAACGCGGCGTTCATGCAGCAGATGACGGCGTTCTCGACGGTCGAGCAGCTCACGAACCTGAACGCCTCGGTCGAGGCGCTGCGGAGCGAGAGCCGGCTGAGCCAGGCAGTGTCGCTGCTCGGCCGCAGCATCGACTACGTCGACGCCTCCGGTGCCGTGCGCAACGGCACGGCCGCCTCGGTGACGGTCGCCGGCGACGGCTCGGTGGCGATCCACGTCGGCTCGGACACGATCGGCCTCGGCGCCGTGCGGGGGGTCAGCTAGTGGAGCCGCTCCGCCACGCGGGCCCGCTCGGTCCGGCGCCCGTCGAGGCGCCGCAGGCGCCGCAGGCCCCGCAGGCGCCCTCTCGCGCGCGGCAGGCCCGCGGGCCCGGCGCGCCCTCCTTCAGGGACGTGCTCGCCGGCCGGCTCGCCGCCGCGGAAGAGGTGACGTTCTCCGGGCACGCGTTGCAGCGGATCGAGCGTCGCGGCATCGCGCTCGACCGGACGACGCTCGAGCGGCTGGCG
Source organism: Thermoleophilia bacterium (assembly GCA_019683855.1). Lineage (GTDB taxonomy): Bacteria > Actinomycetota > Thermoleophilia > Gaiellales > Gaiellaceae > Palsa-739. The sequence goes on along the minus strand of JADGHP010000080.1, from coordinate 1,210 downwards.
GCGGGCGTCGAGCGGGCGGCGGCGAAGGCGTCGCGCGACTCGCTCGTCCTCGTCGACGACACGGCGTTCGTCGTCTCCGTCCGCAACCGGACGGTGATCACCGCGGTCGACCGCGAGCACATGCGCGACCAGGTGTTCACGAACATCGACAGCGCGGTGATCGCATGAGCCGCGTCACCGCTCAACACACGATGGCCGCAGACAGGACCTCGCTCGAGGATGTCGCGGCGGAAAGGGAAGGTCACTCGAGATGATGAGAGGGATGCTGGCCGCCGTCAGCGGCCTGAAGGCGCACGAGATCATGATGGACGTCACGGCGAACAACATCGCCAACGTCAACACGGTCGGCTACAAGAGCGCCCGGACGAGCTTCGAGAACGCGTTCTCGCAGACGCTCCGCGGCGCCTCCGGCGCCACGGGCGCGCTGGGCGGCACGAACGCGACGCAGATCGGGCTCGGCGTCCAGCTCGGCGGCACCGAGAGCCTGATGACGGAGGGCTCGATCCAGAGCACCGGCGTGCCGCTCGACTGCGCCATCCAGGGGAACGGCTTCTTCCGCGTCGCCCTGTGGAACTCCGCCACGAATGCGTTCAGCGCCTCGAAGCTCTACACGCGGGCAGGCGACTTCACGACCGACACCAATGGCTACCTCGTGACGCGCGACGGCCACTACGTCGTCGGCTACGCGGTCGACCCCGTCACGGGAGCCGTTACGTCTCCTGCGACCGAGCAGCGGATCCTCATCAACCCGGCGACGACGCAGACCGTCTCGATCGACCAGAAAGGCGTCGTCTGGACGACGGACGCCGCCGGCACGCAGCGGGCGGTGGGGGCGATCACGCTCGCGAAGTTCCCGAACGAGAACGGCCTCGTCCGCGTCGAGGGGAACCTGTTCACCGCCTCGCCCGGCAGCGGCGCCGAGGTCCCCGGGACGCCGGACGACGGCAGCGGGCTGGGCACGCTCGTCGCGGGCGCGCTCGAGATGTCGAACGTCGACCTCGCGAACGAGTTCACCAGCCTGATCACCGCCGAACGCGGCTTCCAGGCGAACAGCCGCGTGATCACGACCACCGACGAGATGCTCCAGGATCTCGTCAACCTCAAGCGCTAGGCAGGCGGTCGCGGGGGGGGGGGGGGGGGCCCCCCCCCCCCCCCCCCCCCCCCCCGGGGGCGGGGAGGGCGGGGGGCCCCGGCGGGCCCCCCCCCCCCC
>JADGHP010000079.1 GCA_019683855.1 Thermoleophilia bacterium | reverse complement strand
GGGGGCGCGCCCCGCGGGGGGGGGCGGCCCCCGCGGGGCGCGGGGCGGGGGCCCGGCCGCCCGGGACGCGGCGCGTGCTGCTCGTGGCGCCTCCCGGCACGGAGGCGGTGCAACCGCCGGACGCGACCGAGGTGGTCGTGCTCGTCCCGGCGCTCGCCTCCGCGCTCGAGTCGCTCACCGGCGCCGTCGACGATCGCCGCGCCGAGGCGGAGGCGACAGCGAGGCGGCTCGCCGCGCGGCTTCCGAACGCCCGCGGCGTCGCCGGGGCCGACGACCCGGTGCTCGCCGTCGAGGACGCCCTGCGCGAGCTCGGGGCGGACGAGGTGGTCGTGGTCGGCGACGAGCGCCTGGTCGAGGCGATTCGCGACCGGGTGGCGGTGCCCGTCCGCCGGGCTTGAGGCGCGCGAGCGCCGGGCGCCGGACGCGCTACCCGGCGGAGGAGGCGACGAACTTCGCCACGGCGTCGATCTGCGCCTGGCTGAGAACGCCTTTGAAGGCCGGCATGACGGCCCCGCCGTTCGTCACCTGCCGCTCCACGACCGCCTGCGAGGGCCTGAGCTGGTCGAGGCTCGGCCCCACGGTGCCGGTCGCGCCGGCCGCAGCGAGGGTGTGGCAGCTCGCGCACTCGGTCTGGAAGATCCTCTTGCCGTCGGTGCCGAGCGCGGCCGGGGACGGCGCCTCCGCGCCCCCCTGCCCGGCGACCGAGGCGACGTAGGCGGCGACATCCTCGGCATCCTGGCCGGTGACGAGGTTGGCGGGCATCGTCGGCTGCTTCGTGCCGGCGGCGGCGTCGACCGGGCCCGAGCCGAGCCGGATCTGGTCGAGGACGACGTTCTCGATCGAGCTCTCCTTGAAGCCCTGCGCCCGGTCCGGCGCGAAGGCGGCGTCGAGGTTCGGGCCCACCGTCCCGCGCGCGCCCGCCGCCGCGAGCGTGTGGCAGCCGGCGCACTTGGACTGGAACAGCTTCTGCCCGTTCTGCCGGTCGGCGGCGCCGCTCGCGACGCCGCCTGTGCCGCAGCCCGCGGCGAGCAGCGCCGCCGCCGCGATCCCCACGAGCCCTGCCGCGACCCGACCCGTGCGCACTAGCCGCCCGCGACCCCAAGCCCCGACAGCGCCTCGTCGCGCGTCGGATAGACGGTGAACACCGTGTCGAGACCCGTGATCTCGAAGATCTTCGTGATGTTGCGATCGCCGCAGACGAGCGAGAGCTGGCCGTCGCGCATGCGCAGCCGCTTCACGCCGCCGACGAGCACGCCGAGCGTCGTCGAGTCGATGAACGTCGTCTCGCTCAGGTCGACGACGACGTCTCCGGCCCCCTGACCGATCACCCCGAGGAGCTGCTGCTTGAACTCGGGCGCCGTGTAGAGATCGATCTCTCCCGCGAGCGAGATGACGTACGAGTCGGCGTTCAGCTGCTCCGTCCTGATATCGAAGTTCATCCGCGCATCCCCCCGAAGTCGCCGGCACCGTGGCCGGACGTGTCCGCAAGAGTCTAACGAGCCGTCCGGGAGGGGCTCGTCACTTGCCGCCGAGCTGCTTGATCAGCCGCTCGACCTGCGCCCGCTGCGGCGTCTCGGGATTCAGCTTCAGGTACGTCTTCAGCGCGGCGATCGCGGTCGCGTTGTCTCCGGCCTGCTGCGCCGCCGTTGCGAGCTGGATCTGCACGTTCGCGTCGTTCGGGCGCAGCTTCGCGACCGCCCGGTAGCTCTCCAGCGCTGCCTGGTAGGCGAGCGAGGCGCGCTGCGCGAGCTCGGCGGTCTTGCCCGCCGCCTGCTGCGCAGCGGACTGCTCGATACGGTTGGCGCCGATCGCCGCGCCGAGCTTGCCGGTCGGCAGGAAGGGCTGGCTCGGCGCGGCGGCCACCTGCTCGGCCGCGGCGGCCTGGTAGCGGGTCACGTAGTCCTGCGCCCGGCTCATCTGCAAGCCGGCCAGCTCGGAGAAGGCGTCCGCGTCCTTCGGCCGGAGCTTCGTGTACTTCTCGAGCGCCGAGATCGCGTGCGCGGTGTCGCCTTTCTGCTCGTACGCGGAGGCGAGGTCGCGGTAGCCCTTCGGCGCGTTGGGATGCTCCCGGATCTCCTTCTGCGCCTTCGAGATCGACGTGCCGCCGCCGCCGCCGAAGACGTTCAGCCCCGAGAAGAGCTGGTCGAGCCCGGCCGAGCCGGAGCCGACGCCGAGCGCAGCGAACGTGACCGCGAACAGCACGGCCAGCAGGACGTACATGAACTTCGCCTGGCGACGGAGGCGCGAGAAGAAGAGCTGTTGGTTCGGGTCGCCGCCGCCCGCGTGCCGCCGCCGACCGCGCGGGCGCCGCTGCGCCTTCGCCGCCTGCTCCGGTGGACGCGTCCGCGGCTGCTGCTTCTGCTTCGCCTTGACCGCCGCCCTCGCCATGCGCGTGCAGCGTAGCGCTCAGGACCCGGTCGCGCCGGAGGCCTGGACCGCCGCGGCGGCTCTCCGCTCGGCGAGGACCGAGAGCCAGATCGAGAGCTCGAACAAAAACCAGAGCGGGAGGATCTCGATCACGGTCGTCACCGGGTCGACGCCGGGGAGGGCGACGGCGATGGCGGCGACGATGAAGTAGCCGGTGCGCCGGTTTCGCCGCAGCTGCCGAGTGCTGAGGATGCCGAGACGGACGAGCGCGAGCACGAACACCGGCAGCTCGAAGACGATCGCCATCGCGATCAGGACCATCGTCACGAACGAGTAGTACTCGCTCGCCCGGATCTGGATGTCGAAGACCTGCTTGTCGTAGTTGGTGAGGTAGTGCACCGCCGCCGGCAGCGCCACGAAGTAGCCGAAGACGACGCCGGACAGAAGCAGCGCCGAGGCGAAGGCCACGAAGAGCCGGATGCGCCGCTCGGTTCCCGTCTCGATCGCCGGGGCGAGGAACGCCCAGAGCTGCCACAGGATCACCGGCAGCGCGAGCAGGAGCGCGCCCCAGAGGCTGATCTTCATCACGGTCAGGAACGGCTCCGCCACCCCGAGCGTGATCGGCTTGCCTACGTGCTGCGGCAGGTAGCGGTTGAGCCAGTGGAGCAGGTGGCGGTGGATGCCGTAGGTGACGGCGAACCCGACGACGAGGGCGCCGAGACACACGAAGATCCGCTGGCGCAGCTCCTCGAGGTGCTCGACCAGCGTCGCCTCCTCGCCGTATCGCAGGCGACGCGGAAGCAGCCTCATTGGCCGCCTAGGCGGAGTCGTGCTCGCGGTGCGAGGTCGTGGCCACCGGCTCGGGGGGCGGCGACGGAAGCTCCTGCTGCGGCTCGGCCGACGTCTTGCCGGTGACCGAGTCCTTGAACTCCCGCATCCCCGTCCCGAGCGAGCGACCGATCTCCGGCAGCCGCTTGGCGCCGAAGAGCAGCAGCGCCAGCAGCAGCAGGAGGATGATCTCGCCGGTTCCGATGTTTGGCATGTCGGCGATGGTAGCGCGTTTGCGCACGCACGCGATCGCGGCCGCCCGAGCGCCGGCGAAGCCGCAGGATCCGCTGAGGCGAGCCCGCCGCGCGCCCGCCGGAAAGCGGGTGTCCGCTAGACTGGCTCGCGAGGATCGTGCGGGCGGAAAGCCCGCTCTTTCAAGGAAAAGAGGCTGAGCTCGTGGCAGTGCTGAAGCTGGAGAACCTGCACGTCGCGCTCGAGGACGGCACCGAGATCGTGAAGGGCGTCGACCTCGAGGTCGACGTGAACGAGGTGCACGCGATCATGGGCCCGAACGGCTCCGGCAAGAGCACCCTCTCCTACGCGATCATGGGCCACCCCGCCTACGAGATCACGGAGGGGCGCCTGCTCTTCGACGGTGAGGACATCACGGAGCTGGGCGCGGACGAGCGCGCGCAGCGCGGCCTCTTCCTCGCGTTCCAGTATCCGCAGGCGGTCCCGGGCGTGACGGTGACGAGCTTCCTGCGCAGCGCGATCAACGCGGTGCGCAAGGCGCGCAACGGCGGCGTCGACGACCCGGTCGCGATCCCCGAGTTCCGCAAGGAGCTGCTCGCGCAGATGGACCGGCTGAAGGTCAGCCGCGAGCTCGCCTCGCGCTACCTGAACGACGGCTTCTCCGGCGGCGAGAAGAAGCGGGTCGAGATCTTGCAGATGGCGATGCTGAAGCCGCGCATCGCAGTGCTCGACGAGACGGACTCCGGTCTCGACATCGACGCGCTGCGCGTCGTCGCGGGCGGCATCAACGAGCTCGTCGGCCCCGAGATGGGCGCGCTCGTGATCACGCACTACCAGCGGATTCTCAACTACATCACGCCCGACCGCGTGCACGTCTTCGTCGACGGCCGCATCGTCGAGTCGGGCGGCCCGGAGCTCGCCGAGAGGCTCGAAGCGGAGGGGTACGACCCCTTCGTCCCGGCGACGGCGACGGCGACGCAGGGGGGTGAGGAGTAGTGGCCCAGACAGAGACCGAGATCGTCGAGGGGATCGGCTCCGACTACGCGATCAAGTACGGGTTCTCCGTCCCGGAGGACTACTTCTACAAGTCCGGCCGCGGCTTGAGCCACGAGCTGATCGACGCGATCTCCTCGCACAAGGGCGAGCCGGACTGGATGCGCAAGTTCCGGCACCGCAGCCTCGACTACTTCCTCGCGCGGCCGCTGCCAACCTGGGGCGGCGATTTGAGCGGGATCGACTTCGACTCGATCTACTACTACATCAAGCCGACCGAGAAGCAGGCGTCCTCGTGGGACGAGCTGCCGCCCGACATCAAGGAGACCTGGGACAAGCTCGGGATCCCGGAGGCGGAGAAGCGCTACCTCGCCGGCGTCGGCGCCCAGTACGAGTCCGAGGTCGTCTACCACAAGCTCCAGGAGGACCTCGAGCGCAAGGGCGTGATCTTCCTCGACACCGACACCGCGCTGCGCGAGCACGAGGATCTGTTCAAGCAGTACTTCGGAACGATCATCCCGCAGAACGACAACAAGTTCGCGGCGCTCAACTCGGCCGTCTGGTCGGGCGGCTCGTTCATCTACGTGCCGCCGGGCGTCTCGATCGAGATGCCGCTCCAGGCCTACTTCCGGATCAACGCCGAGAACATGGGCCAGTTCGAGCGGACGCTGATCATCGTCGACGAGGGCGCCTACGTCCACTACGTCGAGGGCTGCACCGCGCCGATCTACTCGACCGACTCGCTCCACTCGGCGGTGGTGGAGATCGTCGTCAAGAAGGGCGCGCGCTGCCGCTACACGACGATCCAGAACTGGTCGTCGAACGTCTACAACCTCGTCACCAAGCGCGCGGTCGCCTACGAGGGCGCGACGATGGAGTGGGTGGACGGGAACCTCGGCTCGAAGCTGACCATGAAGTACCCGGCCATCTGGCTGATGGGCGAGCGGGCGCACGGCGAGGTGCTGTCGATCGCGTTCGCCGGCAAGGGCCAGCACCAGGACGCGGGCGGCAAGGCTGTGCACGTCGCGCCGAACACGACCTCGGTGATCACCTCCAAGTCGATCTCGAAGAACGGCGGCCGCGCCGGCTATCGCGGCCTGCTCGAGGTGGCGAAGGGCGCGAAAGGCGCGAAGTCGAAGGTGGTCTGTGACGCGCTCATCCTCGACGAGGAGTCGCGCTCCGACACCTACCCGTACATCAAGATCGAGGAGGACGAGGTCGACATCGGCCACGAGGCGACCGTCTCCAAGATCGGCGAGGAGCAGCTCTTCTACCTCATGTCGCGCGGACTCTCCGAAGCCGAGGCGAGCGCGATGATCGTCTCCGGCTTCGTCGAGCCGATCACCAAGGAGCTGCCGCTGGAGTACGCGGTCGAGATGAACCGCCTGATCCAGCTCCAGATGGAAGGGAGCGTCGGCTAGCGCCGACGCGCCCTCGGGGGGCGATCGATCGATGCGGGTCGAGAGGGTGGACTGCGCGTGACGAGGGACGCGGCGCTCGAGGCGTACCGCTCCCTGCCGGTCCCGGACACGACCGAGGAGCACTGGCGCTTCACCGACCTCGCCGACTTCGACCCCGACTCGTTCGGCCATGTCCCGCGCCCTGGTCGCGGGACACGTCCGGCCGAGACGATGCTCGACCTCGACGTCGCCGGCTACGCGACGGTGACCGAGGACGGGATCGAGATCGAGCGCGCGCCGGAGGGCGTGACGTTCGCGCCGCTGCCGGAGGACGAGGAGCGACTCTACTCGCTCGTCGCCTGGGACGAGAAGTTCGCGGCGCACAACGCGGCGGCCTGGCGGCACGGACTGCTCGTCGTCGTCCCAAAGGGCGTCGTCCTCGAGAGGCCGCTCTACGTCCGGGTCGCGGTCACCGGGCAGACGTTCTGGCGGCTCGTCCTCGTCACCGAGGAGGGCGCGCAGGCCTCGCTGATCGAGGAGTACGCCTCGCCGTCGCCCGACACGGTTGCGTACTCGAACGCGGTCACGGAGCTCTTCGTCGAGCCCGCGTCGAAGCTCGAGTACGTCTCGCTGCAGAACCTGTCGCGCGAGACCTGGCACTTCGCCACCCACCACGCGCGCGTGGAGCGGGACGCGGAGCTCGACTGGGTCGCCGGCGGCTTCGGCTCGAAGAAGGGCAAGACGCGGATCCAGAACGACCTGAACGGGCAGGGCGCGACCTCGCGGGTCACCGGCGCCTACTTCGCCGACGGCACGCAGCACCTCGACTACGACACCTTCCAGGAGCACATCGCGCCGAGCTGCACGAGCGACTTCGCGTTCAAGGGCGCGCTGCGCGACGAGGCGACCGCGGTCTGGCGCGGGATGATCCGCGTCGAGCCGAACGCCCAGAAGACGAACGCCTACCAGGAGTGCCGCAACCTGATGCTCAGCCCGACGACGCACGCCGTGCCGATCCCTGGCCTCGAGATCATGGCCAACGACGTCCGCTGCACCCACGGCGCCACGGTCGGCCGCGTCGATCGCGAGCAGCTCTTCTACCTGATGGCGCGCGGCCTGCCCCGGGCGGAGGCGGAGCGGCTGATCGTGCGCGGCTTCTTCCAGGACGTGCTCGACCGGATCGAGCTGGAGCCGGTCCGCGAGGCGGTCACCGCCGCCCTCGAGGCGCGGATCCCGGAAGCGTAGCCCGGCGGCGCCTCGTCAGGCGACGA
>JADGHP010000078.1 GCA_019683855.1 Thermoleophilia bacterium | reverse complement strand
GCGGGGTGTGGCGGCTCCGGCGGCTCCACGACGCATCACGCCGGCGCCGTCACGTCCCGCGCGGCGACCACGACTCCGGCCATGGGCGCGACCACGACCACCTCCGGCGGCTCGCCTGGCGCCCTGCAGGCCGAGGCGAACGCGGCCGCAGCCGGCGACATCCCCGACAACCAGGTGTTCCTCACGTTCCGCAACAACGCCGCCGGCTACTCGATGCGCTACCCGGAGGGGTGGGCGCAGCAGGGATCTGGCCGCCAGGTCATCTTCCGCGACAAGAACAACATCGTCCGTGTCGTGATCGCCGCCGGCGCCGCGCCGACCGCGGCGAGCGTGCGGGCCGATGTCGCCGGGCTGAAGGGCGCCACGGTTCAGAGCGGGCCGCAACGGATCACGCTGGCCGGGCAGCCCGCCTTCAAGGTCGTCTACAGCACCGAGAGCGCGCCGAGCCCGGTCACCGGCAAGCGGGTGAAGCTGGTCGTCGACCGCTACTACCTCTGGAAGAGCGGCCGGCGAGCCGTCGTGGACCTCGGCACGCCGGTGGGGGTCGACAACGTCGACGCCTACCGGTTGATGATCGAGAGCTTCCGGTGGAGCTGAGGAGCCTCTACCGCGAGCCGGAGCGTCGGGACGAGATCGTCTTCGGGGCGCTCGAGTTCCACGACGTCTTCCGCATCTTCCGCTCGGGTCCCGCCGAGACGGTGGCCCTGCGCGGGCTCGACCTCCACATCGACCCGGGAGAGCTCGTTGCCCTCTATGGGCCCTCCGGGTCCGGGAAGAGCACCGCGCTCCATCTCGCCGCCGGCCTCGACGAGCCGTCCGCCGGCGAGGTGCGCGCGTTCGGGCGCTCGCTCGCCCGGCTCACGGAGGCGGAGCTCGCGGGGTACCGCGCGCGCCAGGTCGCGATCGTCTTCCAGAGCGGCAACCTCTGGCCCGGCTTGAGCGCGCGCGAGAACGTCGCGCTCGGGCTGCGGCTCGCCGGCCGCCGGGGGAACGTCGGCCCCGCTGTCGACCGTGCGCTCGCCGCGTTCGACGTGCAACGGCGAGCGGGGCAGCGTGCAGGCTCGCTCTCCGGCGGCGAGCAGCAGCGAGTGGCGATCGCGGCGGCGGCGGCGCGTGAGGCGCCCCTCGTGCTCGCCGACGAGCCGACCGCGGAGCTCGACCTCCGCAACGAGCAGCTCGTGCTGCGGGCGCTGCGGCGGCTCCGCGAGGAGTTCGGCAGCACCGTCGTCGTCGTCACGCACTCGCCGCGGGTGGCCGAGGCCGTCGACCGAGTGTTCGAGATCCGGGACGGGGCGGCCGTATGACGACACGGCCGGTGCTGCGCGAGGCGATCGCGGCTTGCCGCGAGGTCACGGTCGTCTACGGGGACGGCGACGCGCTCGTGCGCGCGCTGAACGCCGTCTCGCTCGAGATCCGCCCGCACGAGAGCGTGGCGCTGCTCGGCCGCTCCGGATCGGGTAAGACCACGCTGCTGCACGTGCTCGGGGGCCTGGTCGAGCCGAGCGCGGGAAGCGTCGAGTGGCACGGGGTGCCGCTCCAGTCCGTGGACCGGGCGGCACGCGGGGCTCTGCGAGCGAAGGGGATCGCCTACGTGTTCCAGGGCGCGAACTTGCTGCCGCACTTCACCGCGTTCGAGAACGTCGCCTTCGCGGCTCAGCTCATCCGGAACGACGCGGGTTCTACGCTCACGGCGTCCGCGGCGCTCGAGCTGGTCGGCCTCTCCGCGAAGCTCGACCATCTCCCGTCGGAGCTGTCCGGCGGCGAGGCGCAGCGAGTCGCGATCGCGCGCGCGCTCGTCCAGGAGCCCGAGCTCCTGCTGTGCGACGAGCCGACGGGCCACCTCGACGCCGACACGGGCGAGCGCGTGCTCGACCTGATCGACGCGCTCCAGGCCGAGCTCGGCTTCACGCTCGTCGTCGCGACCCACGACGCCGACGTCGCCGCTCGCTACGGGCGCCAGCTCGAGCTCGCGGACGGGACCGTCGTTCGCGAGGAGGGCGCGCCGCAATGAGGGTCGCGGCGCCGCTCGCGCTCGTCGAGCTGGTGCGGTCCCCGGGAAGGACGCTGCTCCGAGCGATCACCCTCGCCGCCGCGGTCGGGCTGCTCGCGGCGATGCTGCTCTTCATCGGCCACTCGCTGGGCGTGATGACCGGAAGCGCTGTACGCAGCGTCCCGGTCGACTGGCAGGGGCCGGTCGGAAGCTACGAGGCGGCGACGGGGATCGCGGCGCAGGTGTCTCGGCAGCCGGGGATCGCGGAGGCGTCTGCCGTGGCCACCGCTCCGTTCGCCGGCGTGGAGCACGTGTCGGCGACGACGGGCACCATCCGCGCTGGCGCAGGCTCGATCCTGGCTGTGCCGCCTCGCTACCTCGCCCACATCCACGCCTTCCGCTTCCTCCGAGGCTCCCTGAAGCCGGGAGAGATCGTCCTCGACCAGCAGCTCGCGGCCACGCTCCAGGCCCAACCGGGGGACACGATCGCGTTGACGCCGCGGCGGGGCGCCCCGTCCGTGCACCTGCGGGTGAGCGGCGTCGCGGTCGTGACCGCAGCGGACCAGCTCTTCCAGCCGCTCAATCCGCTGCTCGGGCCGGCTCCCGCCCAGCCGCCCGCCAACGTCGCGATCGTGCCGCTCTCGACGTTCGCCGCCAAGCTGGCGCCGTCGCTGCCCTCGATCAGCTCGGCAGTCGGGGTCTCGGCGGTTCCCGGCTCGCAAACCGGGACGCAATGGCAGGTGCAGGCGCAACTGGATCCGGCGGCGCTGAGCGGCAGCCCGGCGCACGCGCTGCAGCTCGCGACGCGGCTCCGAAACCGGGTCGAGCGCTCCCTTCCCGGCCGGATCGTCTTCGTCGACAATCTCTCCGACACTCTGAGCACGGCCGCCGGTGACGCCCTCTACGCGGAGACGCTCTACATCATGCTCGCGGTACCCGGCGCGCTCGTCGCGCTCGGGCTCGCCTACCTGGCCGCGCTCGGCACCGCCGAGCGCGACCGCCGTAGCCTCGCCCTGCTGCGCGCGCGCGGTGCTCGCCGCCGGGATCTCGTCGCGCTCGCGGCGCTCGAGAGCCTGGCGCTCGGCCTCGCCGCCGGCGTGCTCGGCACCGCGAGCGCTCTCGGCGCGCTCCATCTCTCAGGCTCGGCGGGCGGCATCGGCCCTGGGCGGCTGCTCGCCGCCGCCGGGATCTGCATCGTGCTCGCGGCCGCGGGCGCCTGCGCGGCGCGGATCGGCGCGGGTCTCGCCGCCTTCCGCGGCAGCGTCAGCGAGGCTCGCCGCGGCGCCGGCCGGGAGGGGAAGCCGGTCTGGCAGCGGCTCTACCTCGATCTCGTCGCCCTGGGCGTCGCCGGAGTCGTCTACTGGCTGACCGCCCGGACAGGCTTCTCCGCCGTCGTCAATCCGGACTCGAACCCGACGCTGTCGCTGTCGGTCTACATGTTCCTCGCCCCGGCGCTGCTCTGGATCGGCGCGGCGCTCTTGCTCGTGCGTCTGCGCGGCCGGCTGGTCGCTCGGGTCGCCGGCTGGGTCGCGGGCGGCCGCGCGACCACACCGGTTGGATTCCTGCTCGCGAGCGCCGCACGGCGAGGGGCGGCGATCAACCGCGGCTTGCTCGTGCTGGGGCTGCTCCTCGCCTTCGGCGTCAACCTCGGCATCTTCGTCGCCACGTACGACCAGCAGGCGCGGGTCGACGCGCAGCTCACGCTCGGCGCCGACGTCGTCGCGAGCGCGCCCGCGGGGACCGTCGCGCGCGCCTCGCTCGCGCAGCGAATCGCGCGGCTGCCCGGGGTCGCCGGCGTCTCGGCCGTCGACCACTCCTACGCATACGTCGGGCCCGACCTGCAGGACACCTTCGGCATCGATCCCGCGACGCTCCGGCGGGCGACGAGCTTGCGCGACTCGTACTTCCTCGGCGGCAGCGCCGCTCAGACGCTCGACCGGCTCCGCGCCACCCGCGACGGCATCCTCGTCTCGAGGGAGACGATCACCGACTACTCGCTCCACCTCGGCGACCCGCTGCGCCTGCGCGTCCTCGACCACGCCGACGGCCGCTTCCGGGTCGCCCGCTTCCACGTCGTCGGGATCGTGCAGGAGTTCCCCTCGGCGCCGAAGGACTCGTTCATGGTCGCCAATCTCGGCTACCTCCAACGCGTCACCCACGATCCCGGCCCGAACGTGGTCTTCGTCCGCGCAGCCGGCGACCCGAGCGCCCTCGCGCGCCGCGTCGCAGCTGCGACCAGCCGCTTCGGCGTCAAGGTCAAGGACATCCGCCGGCAAACGGCGCAGACCGTCAGCTCGATCACCACGGTGAGCCTGCGTGGCATCAGCAGGATCGAGGAGGCGTTCGTGCTCGTGCTCGCGGCGGCGGCGATGGCTCTCTTCGTCGCCGTCGGGCTGGCGGAGCGGCGGCATGAGCTTGCGACCATGGCCGCGCTCGGCGCGTCGCTGCGCCGCGCCGCCGGCTTCCTCTGGAGCGAGGCCGCGCTCGTCCTCGTCGCCGCGCTCGCGCTCTCCGCGGTGCTCGGCTGGCTGCTTGCAGAGATGCTGGTCGCGATGCTGCAGCACGTGTTCGACCCGCCGCCCGACCACCTCGCCGTCCCCTGGGGCTTCCTCGGCGGGCTCGGCGCCGCCGCCGTGGGCGGCTGCCTCGCCGCCGCCGCGCTGGCCGCGCTCGAGATCCGCCGTCTGCCGCTGGCCGCGATCCTGCGGGAGGAATGACAATCCAGGTGTGAGCTTCGGCCAGTCGATCCTGATCGTCGAGGACGACGACGAGCTGCGCGGCGTGCTCGGTCGCGGCCTCCGGGAAGAGGGGTATGCGGTCGAGGGCGTCGCGACCGGAGCCGAGCTGCTCGACCGCATCGAGCGCGGCGTGCCGGACGCGCTCGTGATCGACATCGGGCTGCCGGACACGGACGGTCGCGACCTCTGCCAGGCGTTGCGCGCGCGCGGAATCCAGACGCCGGTGCTGTTCCTGACCGCGCGCGACGCCCTCGTCGACCGGATCGCCGGCTTCGACGCCGGCGGCGACGACTACCTCGCCAAGCCGTTCGCGTTCGTCGAGCTGGTCGCACGGCTCCAGGCGCTCCTCCGTCGCAGCGGCGGCGACGGCGCCCTCGAAGCGGCCGGCCTGCGGCTCGACCCGGTGAGACACGCCGCTCGAGACGCGTCGGGAGAGGTGGTGCTGACGCCGACGGAGTTCCGCCTGCTCGCGCGGCTGATGGCGCGGCCGGGCGAGGCGGTCCGCCGCCGCGACCTCGTTCGCGCCGGCTGGCCGCACGGCGCGATCGTGCGCGACAACACCCTCGACGCGTACGTCGCCAGGTTGCGGCGCAAGCTCAGGCAGCTCGAACAGGCGCCCGAGATCGCGACCGTCCACGGCGTCGGCTACCGAATCGGATGAGACGCCTCGGTCTCAGACGCCGCCTGCTCGTCTTCGTCGGCGCCGTCGTCACCGCGTCGCTGCTCGGTCTCGTCGCCGGCTTCAACGTCATCCTCGCCAACGTGCTCGACCGCGACGCGCGGGACCTCGTCCGCACCCGCGCCGTGGCGCAGATCGACTCGCTCCGCACCGACCGTGGCCGACTCAGCATCGGCGAGGTGCCGGACGATCGCTCCGCGGACGCCTACGTCTGGATCTTCGCCGGAGACCGGCCGCTCGAGCGCCCGCGCGCGCCGGCGCCGATCGATCGCGCGGCGCGCGAGCTCGTCCGCGGCGGAGCGCGCTTCCTCGACGTCGACGGGGCCGACACGCTCCTGTACGCGGCGCCCGTCGTCGCGCACGGCAGGCGTCTCGGCACCGTGGTCGCGGGTGTCTCGCTCGCGCCCTACGAGCAGACGCGCAGGCTCGCGCTGCTCGCGTCCCTCGCCCTGGGCGGGTTCGTGCTGCTCCTCGTGCTCGTCACCGCGCGCTGGCTGATCGGCGCCTCGCTCCGACCGGTCGTGCGCATGACCCGGCAGGCGGCTGCATGGAGCGAGCTCGACGTCGAGCACGGTTTCGCGCTCGGCACCCCCAACGACGAGCTGACCGAGCTCGCCGCCACCCTCGACGGCCTGCTCGATCGCCTGGCGGCGAGCTTGCGGCGCGAGCGCCGCTTCTCCGCCGAGCTTTCGCACGAGCTGCGCACCCCGCTCGCCCGCGTGCTCGCGGAAGCCGAGCTCGCCCTCCGCCGCAACCGCGAGCCGCACGAGTACCGGCAGGCCCTGGAGCTGATCCACAGGAACGCCGAGCAGCTCGCCCGCACGGTCGACGCCCTCGTCGCGGCGGCACGCTACGAGGCGGGCGGCGAACGTGGAACCGCAGACGCGCACTCGGTCGCCGAAGGCGCGGCACGCGCCTGCGCCGGCCTGGCCGCGGAACGGCAGATGGAGCTCCAGATCAGTGAGCCCAAGCGTCGGCTCCGAATCGGCGTCGACGCCGACCTGGCCGAGCGAATCCTCCAGCCGGTGCTCGAGAACGCGTTCCGGTACGGCACGAGCCGCGTCCGTATCGCGATCGGTCGCGAGAGCTCGAGCGTCGTCTACGCCATCGAAGACGACGGTCCCGGGGTCTCGAGCGACGAGGACGACCGCATCTTCGAGCCCGGCGTCCGCGGGCGCGCGCCGCGCGCCGGCAGCCACCCGGGCGCGGGGCTCGGACTGTCGCTCGCGCGCCGGCTCGCGCGCAGCGTCGACGGCGACGTCGTCGCCGACCCGGCAGCCGACGGCGGTCGGTTCCTCGTCCGGTTGCCCACCGGCTGAGCGGCGTGTTCAGGCGCGATTCAGGCCGTGCTCGGCACCGTGAACGTATGATCGTGCGCCTTGGCCGCGTCATTGCGCCTGCCGTCGTTGGATCGCCGCGTGTCGGCGGGGCTGCCGGCGCGACTGCGCGGACAGGTGGAGGAGCAAGGTAGACAGGTGCCGATCCCGTTGCTCGAGTCCGCACGTTCCCGGGGCGCGCGAGCGCGGCGGGCTCCCGTGCTCGTCGGAGGGCTCGTCTGCACAGCCGCAGGTACTGCGATCCTGCTCCTCGCCGGCTGCGGCGGCTCGTCCACGGCGCACCCTCGGGTCGCCCGAGCCGCGCCGGTCGCCGAGGCGGCGCGGCGGAGCCCTCG
>JADGHP010000077.1 GCA_019683855.1 Thermoleophilia bacterium | reverse complement strand
CGGAAGGGAGTGAGGAGATGCTGTATCCCCATTGGCTGAACCCAGGCGACAACGCGTGGCAGCTCACCGCAGCCACGCTCGTCGGCCTCATGAGCGTGCCTGGCCTCGTCGTCCTCTACGGCGGCGTGATGCAGAAGCGCTGGTCGGTGAACAGCATGATGCTCGCCTTCGTCGCCTTCGCGCTCGTGTTGGTCGTCTGGGTGCTCTACGGCTTCAAGATGGGTTTCGGCGAGCCGATCCGCCTCTTCGGGGGCAAGGACGGCTTCTTCAGCAATTTCCTCGGGAAGCCCGGAAGCGTCCTCGACCAACGATCGCTGCAGGGCCAGGGGAACATTCCCAACGTCGGCACCACCGACTTCCCGCAGTCGTCGCTCGTCTACTTCCAGTTCGTCTTCGCGGCGATCACCCCGATCCTCATGCTCGGCTCGGTGCTCGGCCGCGTGAACTTCAAGGCGTGGATTCCGTTCGTCGTGCTCTGGACGACGTGCGTGTACACCGTGAACGCCTTCCTGCTCTGGGGCGGCGGCTGGTTCGCCAAGCAGGGCACCGTCGACTTCAGCGGCGGCTACGTCATCCACCTGGCGGCGGGCGTCTCGGGGTTCGTGGCCGCATGGGTGATCGGACCGCGGCTCGAGCGTGACCGCGAGATCGACGCCCCGAACAACCTGGCGATGGTAGCCGTGGGCGCCGGCCTCCTGTGGCTCGGCTGGAACGGCTTCAACGGCGGCGACCCCTACAACGCCGGCGCGGATGCGTCTGCGGCGGTCCTGAACACGAACCTCGCGACCGCAGTCGCCTTCCTCCTCTGGATCGCCTGCGACTACGTGACCTCACGCAAGCCGTCGCTGATCGGCAGCGTCAACGGGATGATCGTCGGCCTGGTCGCGATCACCCCTGGAGCCGGGTTCGTCAACGGGTGGGGCGCGATCGCAATCGGGGCGATCGCCTCGGTGGTCGTCTACATCGCCTACAACTACCTGGCGCTGCTGCGCCCCTTCCGCCAGGTGGACGACACGCTCGGCGTCGTCTACACGCACGGCTTCGCCGGCCTCGTCGGCGGCCTGCTCACCGGGGTGCTCGCCGACTCGACGATGCAGATCGTGCCCGGCGTCTCGGTGACGGGAGGCCTGCACCTGCTCGAGTGGCAGCTGCTCGCGGCGGCGTGGATCATCGCCTTCTCGGGAGCGATGACCTTCGTGCTGCTGAAGCTCGTCGGCTTGGTCGTCCCGCTGCGAATGAGCAAGGAGGACATGGAGACGGGAGACATCGCCGTTCACGGACACGAGGTCTACCCCTCGGACATCCCGTCGCTCGCGTTCCCCTCCGGTCTGCCGACCGCCGGCCCCACGCCCGGTACCGGGCACGCGGTCCCGTCCGCCGAGGCTTCGTGAGCACGCGACGGTGGGGGTCGTGGCGCCGTGTCCCGTCGGCCCCCACCGATTGAGTACGAGGGGGAAGCCATGACCACCAAGATCATCGTCTCCTACGACGGCACCGATAACGACCGGGACGCCCTCTCCCTGGGAAGCCTCCTCGCACGCACCGGAGCCGCGCTCGAACTCGCCTACGTCCGCCATCTCCATGAGACGGGAAGCGGACGGGAGCGGCTCGCCGAGCACGACGCGGAGGCGCTGCTCGAGGCGGGCGCAGCCGCCATCGGCGCGCCCGAGACGCCCCGGCACGTCATCCTCAGCGCCTCCACCGCCGAGGGCTTACGCACGCTCGCGGTGCAGGAGCAGGCGAGCGTGATCGTGTTCGGCTCCGAGTACCGCACCGCCAAGGGACACGTCGATCCGCAGGCCTCAGCACGACGGCTGCTCGACGGCGGACCCGTCGCGGTGGCCCTCGCGCCTGCGGGCTTCGCCGAGCGCAGCCACGACGGTATCGCCACGATCGCCTCGGTGAGCGAGGACGGAGACCCTTGCCCGCGGGAGACGGCGGAGCAGCTGGCCCGCTCGCTCGGGGCTTCGGTAGCGCAGCACGCGACCCGCGAGGCCGACCTCCTCATCGTCGGCTCCAAGCCGGGCACGGTCACCGGCCGGGTCACGATCAGCGCAGCGGCCGAGTACCTCATCGAGCTCGCCACCTGCCCCGTGCTCGTCCTCCCACGAGGCGTCGCCCTGTGCTTCGGCGCCGGAGGAGCCTGAGCCCAGGGACGGGACGGGAGACATCGATGCCAGCCGAGAGTGCACGCGTCCGACGACCACTCGGCAGGCGCGACCGCTGCTTCCTTGCCCTCGCTGCGTGCGCCGCGCTCGCCGCGACATCGGCCGCGGCTGTCGTTGGTGGCCGCGGCTCCGAGCCGGCGCCTGGCTGCGTCGCGACGATCCAACCCGGCTTCATGGGCGGCCAGACCTCGACGGTCTGCGGCACGAAGGCGATCGAGCTCTGCCGCGCACGGGCGGAAGACGATGCCTCGCTCGCCGCCGACTGCCGGGCGCTGGGACCCGCGGCGAGCCCCGTCCCGCACGCGCGATCGCCGGATCGTGCGCCGACGCCGCCCACGCGCGGAACCGCATCGCCCACCGGATAACCGGAGAACGAGATTGACGGGAGCGGCCGCGACCGCCAAGCTCGGTAGCTCCGATGCAGCGCACCGCGAACGCCTCGAAGAAGTCCATCGCCTTCGCGTTCGTCGCGCGCATCCGTCTGCGCTAGTCGGCCTTCCTCTCCGCCGCAGCCGACTAGCCCCACAAGGCGGAGGTCCTGTCCTCCCTCCCCCCGAGGAGCCGTCCCCGTTGAGCCGCGCCACCGACAACCGATCCCACAGCTCGGGCCTCTACCACCCGGCCTACGAGCACGACGCGTGCGGCATCGCGTTCGCGGCGCGGCTCGACGGGACGGCGAGCCACGAGACGGTGCGGCGGGCGCTGACGGCGCTCGAGAACCTCGAGCACCGCGGCGCCTCGGGAGCGGACGCGGACTCCGGCGACGGCGCCGGGATCATGCTGCAGGTGCCGGACGCGCTCCTGCGCGGCGAGCTCGGCGACGCGCTGCCGCCGGCGGGCGCCTACGGCGTCGGCGTCCTCTTCCTGCCGCGCGACGACGAGCGCCGCGCCGCGGTCGAGGCGATCGTCGAGCAGGCGGTCGCCGAGGAGGGGCAGCGGCTCGCCGCGTGGCGCGACGTGCCCGTGGACGCCTCCGTGCCGGGGATCGCCGCGCGGGCGACGATGCCGCGCATCCGCCAGGCGATCGTCGCCGCCTCGCCCGAGCTCGCGGCCGACCGGGACGCCTTCGAGCGGAAGCTGTACGTGATCCGCCGCCTCGCCGAGAAGCGGGCCGGGCCGGAGCTGGTGGTGCCGAGCTTCTCCTCGCGCACGGTCGTCTACAAGGGGATGCTGACCGCGCCGCAGCTCCGGCGCTTCTACCTCGACCTCGCCGACGAGCGGCTCGCGACCGCGGTGGCGCTCGTCCACTCCCGCTACTCGACGAACACGTTCCCGAGCTGGGAGCTCGCGCACCCCTACCGGCTGATCGCGCACAACGGCGAGATCAACACGCTACGCGGCAACATCAACTGGATGCGGGCGCGCGAGTCGCAGCTCGCCTCGCCGCTCTTCGGAGACGACCTGCGCAAGGTGCTGCCCGTGATCCGCGAGGGCGGCTCCGACACAGCGACGTTCGACAACGTGCTCGAGCTCCTCGTGCTCGCGGGCCGCTCGCTGCCGCACGCGCTCACGATGATGGTGCCGGAGGCGTACGAGAGCCGCGACGACCTCTCCGAGGAGCTGCGCGGCTTCTACGAGTTCCACCGCTGCCTGATGGAGCCGTGGGACGGACCGGCGGCGATCGCCTTCTGCGACGGCCGCCTCGTCGGCGCCACGCTCGACCGGAACGGCTTGCGGCCGGGCCGCTGGTACGAGACCGCAGACGGCTGGGTCGTGCTCGCCTCCGAGGCGGGAGCGCTGCCCGAGGAGCCGGCGAACGTCGTCCGCAAGGGCAGGCTGCAGCCGGGGAAGCTCTTCCTCGTCGACCTCGAGCAGCACCGCATCGTCCCCGACGAGGAGGTGAAGGCGCAGCTCGCGACGCGCCGTCCCTACGCGGCGTGGGTGCGGGACGAGCTCGTCCGCCTCTCCGACCTGCC
Organism: Thermoleophilia bacterium; assembly: GCA_019683855.1. Taxonomy (GTDB): domain Bacteria; phylum Actinomycetota; class Thermoleophilia; order Gaiellales; family Gaiellaceae; genus Palsa-739. Next base: position 3,018 of record JADGHP010000077.1, on the reverse strand, counting down.
CGAGGCGGAGGAGCCGCCGCCGCCGCGCGAGCCGCTGCGCACCCGCCAGCTCCTCTTCGGCTACGCGCAGGAGGACATGAAGGTGATCCTGGCGCCGCTCGCGGCGAACGCCGAGGAGCCGGTCGGCTCGATGGGCAACGACACGCCGCTCGCCGTCCTCTCGGAGCGCAAGCCGCTCCTCTACTCGTACTTCAAGCAGCTCTTCGCGCAGGTGACGAACCCGCCGATCGACCCCATCCGCGAGGCGATCGTGATGAGCGTCCAGGCGAGCGTCGGTTCCGAGCGCAACCTGCTCGCGGAGACGCCCGAGCACGCGCGCCAGCTCGTGATCGACAACCCGATTCTGCTCGACCGCGAGCTGGAGCAGCTCCGCCACGTCCGCTCGGAGGTGTTCAAGTCGTGGACGATCGACACCACGTGGCCGGCGGCGGAGGGCGCGGACGGGCTGGAGCCGGCGCTCGAGCGGATCTGCGCCGAGGCGGACCTCGCGCTCGCCGCCGGCGCGAACATCCTCATCCTCTCCGACCGCGCCGCGGGCCTCGAGCGGATCCCGATCCCCTCCCTGCTCGCCACCGCGGCGGTGCACAACCACCTCGTCCGCCAGGGGACGCGCCTTCAGGCGGGCATCGTGGTCGAGTCGGGCGAGCCGCGCAGCGTCCACTCGATCGCCGTCCTCGTCGGCTACGGCGCCGCGGCCGTGAACCCGTACCTGATGCTGGAGACGCTCGCCGAGCTCGTCGAGCTGGGCTGGCTGCCCGAGGGGATGACCGCCGAGCAGGCGCAGGCGCGCGCGGTGAAGGGGATCGCGAAGGGCCTCCTGAAGACGATGTCCAAGATGGGCATCTCCACGGTGCCCTCCTACTGCGGCGCCCAGATCTTCGAGGCGGTCGGGCTCGCGCCGGAGCTCGTCGAGCGCCACTTCACCGGCACCGCGTCGCGGATCGGCGGCGTCGGCCTGCGCGAGCTCGCCGAGCACGCCGTCGCACGCCACGCGCGCGCCTTCCCCGGCACGGGCGAGGAGCTCCTGCCGGTGATCGGCCTCTACGCGTGGCGGCGCGAGGGCGAGCACCACCTCTGGAACCCGGACACGATCTCGCGGCTCCAGCACGCGGTGCGCTCCGGCTCCTGGGAGCGCTACGAGGCGTTCTCGCAGGCCGCGAACGCGGAGGCGTCGCGGCGCGGGACGCTGCGCGGGCTGCTCCGCTTCCGCTTCCCGGAGGACGGGGGCGTCCCGCTCGAGGAGGTCGAGCCGGCCTCGGAGATCGTGAAGCGCTTCTCGACCGGGGCGATGTCGCTCGGCTCGATCTCGCGCGAGGCGCACGAGACGCTCGCGATCGCGATGAACCGGATCGGCGGCCGCTCGAACACGGGCGAGGGCGGCGAGGACCCGGTCCGCTTCGGCGACGAGCGCCGCTCGGCGATCAAGCAGGTCGCCTCCGGCCGCTTCGGCGTCAACGCGCACTACCTCGCGAACGCGGACGAGCTGCAGATCAAGATGGCGCAGGGCGCGAAGCCCGGCGAGGGCGGCCAGCTCCCGGGCCACAAGGTCGACCGCTACATCGCGAGCGTGCGCCTGACGACGCCGGGAGTCGGGCTCATCTCGCCGCCCCCCCACCACGACATCTACTCGATCGAGGACCTCAAGCAGCTCATCTACGACCTGCGCTGCGCGAACCCGCAGGCGCGGATCTCGGTCAAGCTCGTCGCCGAGGTCGGGGTGGGCACGGTGGCCGCCGGGGTGGCGAAGGCGGGCGCCGACCACGTGCTCATCTCCGGGCACGAGGGGGGCACGGGCGCGGCGCCGCTCTCCTCGATCCTCCACGCCGGCATCCCCTGGGAGATCGGGCTCGCGGAGACGCAGCAGACGCTGCTCCGCAACGACCTGCGCTCGCGGGTCTGGGTGCAGACCGACGGGCAGCTCAAGACCGGGCGCGACGTGGTCGTGGCGGCGCTGCTCGGCGCCGACGAGATGGGGTTCGCGACCGCGCCGCTCATCGCGAGCGGCTGCGTGATGATGCGCGCCTGCCACCTGAACACGTGCCCGGTCGGAATCGCGACCCAGGATCCCGAGCTGCGACGCCGGTTCGCGGGCAAGCCCGAGCACGTCGTCAACTTCTTCTTCTTCGTCGCCGAGGAGGCGCGGCGGATCATGGCCCGGCTCGGCGTGCGGCGCTTCGAGGACCTCGTCGGGCGGGTCGACCTGCTCGACGTCGACGAGGCGCTCGCCCACTGGCGCGAGCGGGGCGTCGACCTGTCCGCGCTCCTGCACGAGCCGGAGCTGCCGCCGGGGCGCCCGCGCCGGCGCACCCGGCCGCAGCCGCCCGCGCTCGAGGACGCGCTCGACTGGCGGCTGATCGAGCTTGCCCGGCCGGCGCTCGAGGAGCGCGTCCCGGTCGAGGCGGAGCTCGAGGTCGCGAACACGAACCGCACCGTGGGCGGGCTCCTCTCGAACGCCGTCACGGTCAGGTACGGGCGCGAGGGCCTCCCGGAGGGGACGATCCGTTTCACGCTGCGCGGCTCCGCCGGCCAGTCGTTCGGTGCGTGGCTCGCGCCCGGGATCGAGCTGACGCTCGTCGGCGAGGCGAACGACTACGTCGGCAAGGGCCTCTCCGGCGGCGTGCTCGCGGTGCGGCCATCCGAGGACGCCGGCTTCGTGCCCGAGGAGACGGTGATCGCCGGCAACACCGTCCTCTACGGGGCGACCGCCGGCCGCGCCTTCTTCCGGGGGCTCGTCGGCGAGCGGTTCGCGGTGCGCAACTCGGGCGCGCACGCGGTGGTCGAGGGGGTCGGCGACCACGGCTGCGAGTACATGACCGGCGGCGTCGTGGTCGTGCTCGGGCCGACGGGCCGCAACTTCGCAGCCGGGATGAGCGGCGGCGTCGCCTACGTCCTCGACGAGGAGGACGTCTTCGCCTCGCGCTGCAACACGGAGCTCGTCGCGCTCGAGGAGGTCTCCGACGAGGACGAGGAGACGCTGCGCGCGCTCGTGGCCGAGCACGAGCGGCGCACCGGCTCGAC
>JADGHP010000008.1 GCA_019683855.1 Thermoleophilia bacterium | reverse complement strand
GTCGCTCGGCGGCGAGAGCTTCGGGATCGTGCTCCTCGAGGCGATGGCGGCCGGCATCCCGGTGGTCGCGAGCGCCATCGACGGCTACCGCGCCGTGCTCCCCGAGGAAGCGGGGCGCCTCGTCCCGCCCGGCGACGCCGCCGCTCTCGCCACTGCGCTCGCCGACCTGCTCGGCGATGCGGAGCTGCGCCGGCGGATGGGCGAGGCGGGCCGCCGCGAGTCGGCACGCTACGCCTGGCCGCGGATCGCCGAGCGGACGCTCGCGGTCTACGAGCGTGCGCTCGCCCGCTGAGACGAGCAGGGCCGAGACGCCGTCTCGGCCCTTCTCGTCGTCGGTTGGTTCCGTCGTCGGTTACGCCGCCGAGGCGAGCTCGTCGCCGAGCGCGAGCTGGAGCCGGGCGAGGGCATCGCTCTCGAGCTGGCGGACGCGCTCCCGCGTCAGGCCGAGCTCCTTGCCGATCGTCTCGAGCGACGCCGGCTCGGAGTCGAAGCCGAAGCGCAGCTCGATGATCCGGCGCTGTCGCTCCGGCAGGTTCGCGACGGCCTCCTGGACGCGCTGCCGCCGCACCGACTCGACCGCCTCCTCGGCGGGATCGGCCGACGTCTCGTCGGCGAAGAGGTCGCCGAGCTCGGAGTCGCTGTCCGAGCCGAGGCCCTGGTTGAGCGACACGGAGTCGACCGCCTCGAGGGCCTCCTCGACGTGCTCGAGCTTCAGCCGCGTCGCGTGCGCGAGCTCCTCCGCGGTCGCCTCGCGACCCAGCTTCGCCTGGAGCTCCGCCGAGGCGCGGTTCAGCTTGATCCGGCGCTCCTGAACGTGCACCGGGATGCGGATCGTCTTCGACTGGTTCGCGACCGCGCGCTGGCAGGCCTGGCGGATCCACCAGGTGGCGTAGGTCGAGAACTTGTAGCCCTTGCGCCAGTCGAACTTCTCCGCCGCGCGGTTGAGCCCGATCACGCCCTCCTGGATCAGGTCGAGCAGCGGCACGTCGTGCCCCTGGTAGCGCTTCGCGATCGAGACGACGAGGCGGAGGTTGGAGTTGATCATGCGCTCCTTCGCCGCCGCGTCGCCGCGCTCGATGCGCTTTGCGAGCGCGACCTCCTCGGCCGCCGTCAGGAGCTTGTGCCGGCCCGCCGCGTCCATGAAGAGCTGGAGCGGGTCGAGCGTCCCCGACTCGGCCGTCGCCGTCTCGGCCGCGGGCGTCTCGTCGGCCGCCGCGCGCACGGTCACGTCGCGCTCCTCGAGCGCGGCGCGCAGCGCGGCGAGCTCCTCCTCGCTCAGCTCGTGCTCGTCCGCGAACGCCTGCAGCTCCCGCTCCTCGATGGAGCCGCGCTCGGCGGCCTCCTCGAGCAGGCGCTCGGCAGGCGACAGGTCGTGCAGGTGAAGCGTCTCGTTCAGTTGGATCCCTTTCTTGTTCGTTGTCGGGCCGCTCTCCCGCGGCCGCTTGCGGACAATCGGCGCGCGGGTTCTCCGCGACGGGCCGACCGCCTTCACGAGTTATAGAACGGCATTGCGCCGACGTCCATTCCCAGACATCGCATTTTTGCGATTTCCAAACATTCGCCGCGGAGCGCGTCGGGGCGCGTTCAGCGGTCGACGGCGCGTCCGGACAGCTCGACGAGCCGGATTCTGAGCACCACGACCCCCGGACCGAGGGGCCGCGCCTCCGCGGCCCGCCCCGCCGCGCGGGAGAACCGCTCGCGTAGGAGGTCGAGCGCGGGCGCGATCGCCTCGCCCTCGAGCTCCTCGCACACGCCCTGCGCGATCACGCTCCGCCAGCTTCCGCGCCCGTCTGCGTCGTACTCGTCGACCTCGACGCAGACGCGCGGGTTCGCGCGGAGCATCCGCACCTTCCGGCCCTCGGTGGTCACGGCGACGACGCTCGAGCCGTCGTAGGCGTAGATCACGGGCACGACGTACGTCTCGCCGTCGGCGTGGCAGCCGAGCCGCGCCACGCGCTGGGCGCGCAGGAAGGCGTCGATCTCGCTCCGGTCGAGCTCGCGCGGGGCGCCCTGGCCGGGCGGAGCGGTCTGCGGGTCGGAGGCCACGCCGAGAGCGTACGCGTCAGCGCACGTACGCCTCGCTCCAGAGCGCGACCTGGAGGATCACCGCCTTGCGCCAGGCGTCGTGCATCCGGTCGACCTCCTCGGGCGCCGCGCCGGAGGCTTCCAGGAACGGGCGCAGCGTGGCGGTGATCGGGTGGATCAGCGCGATCACGTAGCGCAGGTCGATGCTCGGCACGGAGTCGGCCCCGTCGGTTGCGTTCTTGCCGGTGTGGTGGCGGCGGCCGATCTCGTGCTGGTAGTCGAGCCACGCCTGGTCGTACTCGGCGGCGGCGGTGTCGAGGATCCAGCGCCCGAAACGGGCGCGCACCCGCTGCAGGTAGTCGCCGATCGGCTCGCCGGTCTCCCGGTGGGAGAAGAAGCGCAGGAGCTGCGGCAGCGAGCCGACGAACCCGTACCAGACGTCGAGGATCTCGTCGACGCGGCCGGCGAGGGCCTCCCGCGAGCGGCGCAGCGCCGCGACGTCCTCCTCGCCGAAGGTGACCGCCTGCTTCAGGTGCTCGAGCTCCTCGAGCGTGAGCGGGGAGCGGGGGACGGCGGCGCTGCCGTAGGTGTAGCCGGGGATGGACGCGGTGCTCATCGGGTCTCCTCCTCATCGGTTGGGAGCCAGTCGGCGCAGTCGAGCCGGAGCTGGCGGTCGCCGAACGGCGCGTCGACGAAGCCGCAGTGGTGCGGGCGCTCGGGGTCGGCGTGGACGTTCGGCCGGTAGAAGCGACAGGTCGCGCACATGCGGGCGACCGGGATACGGCCCTGCTCCTGGAGGGTGCGGATCATCGTCGTCAGCCCGCGCAGGAACACGGCCTGCTCCTCCGGGGTGAGCGCGTCGACGGCCTCGAGCAGGAAGTCGGGCCAGCGGGCGGCGCGGTCGGCCTCGCGGCGGCCGCGCGCGGTGAGGGAGACCGCGAGCGTCCGGCCGCGCGTCTTCTCGACGAGGCCCTTCGCGGCGAGCGTGGCGACGGACTCGCTCGCCGTCGGCGCGCTCACCCCGAGCTCCCGGGCGAGCTCGCCGAGCGCGACGCCGTCGCCGCGCGCCCGCAGCAGCGCGAGGATCTGGCCCTGCGTCGGGGTGAGACCGGTCTCCGCCCGCTCCCGCCAGGCCTCGTGCCGGAGCACGAGGCCGATCTTGGCGAGGCCGGTGGCGACGAGGGCGGCGGGGGAGTCGCCCTCCGGGAGCGGAGCGCGGACGTGCATTTAGGAGTCCTAAATCTAAGCGGCGGGCGTGACGCTCGTCAAGCCGGAGCGCCGTCAACGGTACGGCTGCGAAACCGCACAACGCGTCGCGTTCCGGCGAACGGCTCGCGCTAGCGTCGCCGCGTGGCCCGCACGCTCTTCGACAAGGTCTGGGAGAGCCACGTGGTGCGACGCGAGGAGGGGCTGCCGGACCTCCTCTACGTCGACCTCCACCTCGTGCACGAGGTGACCTCGCCGCAGGCGTTCGAGGCGCTGCGCCTCGCCGGCCGGCGGGTGCGGCGCCCCGACCTGACGCTCGCGACGATGGACCACAACGTCGCGACCGGCGACGACACGCCGATCGACCCGCTGTCCGAGCAGCAGCTCGCGGCGCTACGCCGCAACTGCGAGGAGTTCGGCGTCCCGCTGCATGCCACCGGCAGCGGCCGCGAGGGAATCGTGCACGTGATCGGCCCCGAGCTCGGGCTCACCCAGCCCGGGATGACGATCGTCTGCGGCGACTCGCACACCTCGACCCACGGCGCCTTCGGGGCGCTCGCCTTCGGGATCGGCACCTCCGAGGTCGAGCACGTGCTCGCGACCCAGACGCTGCCGCAGCGCAAGCCGCGCTCGCTGCGGATCCGCTTCGTCGGCGAGCTCGGGCCGGGCGTGACGGCGAAGGACGTCGTGCTCGCCGCGATCGGGGAGATCGGGGTCGACGGCGGCGTCGGCCACGTGATCGAGTACGCGGGCCCCGTGATCGAGGCGCTCTCGATGGAGGGGCGCATGACGATCTGCAACATGTCGATCGAGGCGGGCGCCCGCGCAGGGATGATCGCGCCCGACGACACCACCTTCGCCTACCTCGAGGGCCGTCCCGGCGCGCCCTCGGGCGCCGAGTGGGAGCGCGCGCTCGAGCGCTGGCGCAGCCTCCCGACCGACGAGGGCGCCGCCTTCGACCGGGAGGTCGAGATCGACGTCTCCGGGATCCGGCCGCAGGTGACCTGGGGGACGAACCCGGGGATGGTCGTCCCGATCGACGGCGCCGTGCCCGACCCCGCCGACTTCGACGATCCCGACGAGCGCGCGGCGGCCGAGCGGGCGCTCGCTTACATGGGCCTCGAGCCGGGGACGCCGATCCGCGAGATCGCCGTCGACCGCGTCTTCATCGGCTCCTGCACGAACTCGCGCATCGAGGACCTGCGCGCCGCGGCCGAGGTCGTGCGCGGGCGGCGCGTCCACCCCTCCGTGCGGGCGATGGTCGTGCCCGGGTCGGCGCAGGTGAAGGCGCAGGCGGAGGCGGAGGGGCTCGACCGGGTCTTCCTCGCGGCCGGGTTCGAGTGGCGGCGCGCCGGCTGCTCGATGTGCCTCGGCATGAACCCCGACGTGCTCGCGCCGGGCGAGCGGTGCGCCTCCACCTCCAACCGCAACTTCGAGGGGCGGCAGGGCGCCGGCGGGCGGACGCACCTCGTCAGCCCGGCGGTGGCGGCGGCGACCGCGATCGCGGGGCGCTTCACGGACGCGCGCGACCTCGTGGAGGCGGTGGCGTGAGGGCGTTCCGCCGCGTCACCTCGCGGGCGGTCGTGCTCGACCGCCCGGACGTCGACACCGACCAGATCGTCCCCAAGCAGTTCCTGAAGCGGATCGAGCGCACCGGCTTCGGCGAGTTCCTCTTCTTCGACTGGCGCAAGGACCCGCAGTTCGAGCTGAACCGGCCGGAGGCCGATGGGGCGCGGATCCTGCTCGCGGGGCGCAACTTCGGCTGCGGCTCCTCCCGCGAACACGCCGCCTGGGCGCTCCAGGACTGGGGGTTCGAGGCGCTGGTCGCGCCCTCCTTCGGCGACATCTTCCGCCAGAACGCGCTCAAGATCGGGCTGCTGCCGGTGCAGCTCCCCCAGGAGCAGGTGAAGGCGCTGATGGAGCGCGCCCGGGCGGGCGAGGAGCTGACGGTCGACCTCGAGGAGCGCACCGCGGGCGGCTTCCCGTTCGCGCTGGACGACTTCACGCGCGAGTGCCTGCTCGAGGGCCTCGACGAGGTCGCGCTGACGCTGCGCCACGAGGACGAGCTCGCCGCCTACGAGGCCGCGCACCCCTCGCCTATCTCCACGCTCGCGATCGCCTGAGCTGTGCCGCTCGAGCGGGCGCGCCCGCGTGAGGCATGGCTGTTCGGGACACGTCCCATGACGTGGTCGCGGGACATGGCCGTTCTGGACACGGCGCGCGTCGCTCTTGTCCGTTTTTCGCTTCCCCTGAGCGGCGAGGTCGCCTAGCGTTCCTTCCGTGCACGAGTCGACCGCCTTCACCGGGCTCATCCTCGGCGCGCTCCTTGCCCTTCCCCGCTAGGGGAAGCCGGCCTGTCCACATACCCGTCCCCCGCCCCAACGGGCGTCGTGCGTCCCCGACCAGCCGAAGGAGCCCAGCCGTGCCCATGCCGTTCCACAAGTACCGCCCATACGAGACCGTCGACCTGCCGGACCGGACCTGGCCTGACGTCGTCCTCACGCAGGCGCCGATCTGGTGCTCGACCGACCTGCGCGACGGCAACCAGGCGCTCGCGAACCCGATGGACACCCCGCGGAAGCGGCGCTTCTTCGACCTCCTGCTCCGGCTCGGCTTCAAGGAGATCGAGGTCGGATTCCCGGCCGCGTCGAAGACCGACTTCGACTTCGTGCGCACGCTAATCGAGGAGGATCTCGTCCCGGACGACGTCACGATCGCCGTCCTCACGCAGGCGCGGCCCGAGCTGATCGAGCGCACCTTCGAGTCGATCGCGGGCGCGCGGCGCGCGATCGTCCACCTCTACAACTCGACCTCGACGACGCAGCGGCGCGTCGTCTTCCGGCTCGACAAGGCGGGCGTCATCCAGCTTGCGGTGCGCGGCACCGAGATGTGCCGGCGGCTCGCCGCCGAAGCCGACGGGGAGATCGTGTTCGAGTACTCGCCGGAGAGCTTCCACCACACCGAGCTCGACTTCGCGCTCGAGATCTGCGAGGCGGTGGCGGCGGAGTGGGGCCCGACCCCGGAGGCGCCGATGATCGTCAACCTGCCGACCACCGTCGAGCACTTCCCGCCCAACGTGTACGCCGACCGGATCGAGTGGTTCGGCCGCCACTTCTCCCGCCGCGACGCGATCGTGCTCTCGGTGCACCCGCACAACGACCGCGGCACCGCCGTCGCCACCGCCGAGCTGGGGCTGATGGCGGGGGCCGAGCGCGTCGAGGGCACCCTGTTCGGCAACGGCGAGCGTACCGGCAACGTCGACCTCGTCACGCTCGCGCTCAACCTGCTCACGCAGGGTGTCGACCCGAAGCTCGACCTCTCCCGGCTGGACGAGGCGAAGCGGATCGTCGAGGAGTGCAACGAGCTGCCCGTGCACCCGCGCCACCCCTGGGCCGGCGAGCTCGTCTACACCGCGTTCTCCGGCTCCCACCAGGACGCGATCAAGAAGGGGATGCACGCGCAGCGCCAGCAGCCGCCGGACGCGGTCTGGGACGTCCCCTACCTGCCGATCGACCCGCAGGACGTCGGCCGCACCTACGAGGCGATCATCCGCGTCAACTCCCAATCCGGGAAGGGCGGCGTCGCCTACCTGCTGGAGAGCCGCTACGGGCTCGAGCTGCCGCGCGACCTCCAGGTCGAGCTCGCCCAGCGGGTGCAGGCCGTCACCGACGCGCGGGGCGGCGAGCTCTCGGCGGAGGAGATCTACGACCTCTTCCGGGAGGCCTACCTCGACGTGACCGCGCCGTACGAGCTCGTCTCGTACCGGCACGAGACCTCCGAGGCCGGCGACGCGCTGACCGCGCAGGTGCTCGTCGACGGCGAGCCCGTCGAGATCGCCGGCGAGGGCAACGGGCCGATCGCGGCGCTCGTCCATGCGCTCGGCGCGCACACGGGCGTCGCGATCCGCGTCCTCGACTACCACGAGCACGCGCTGAGCACGGGCGAGGACTCCGCCGCGGCCGCCTACGTGGAGGCGGAGGTCGACGGGGAGCCCGTCTGGGGCGTCGCCGTCCACCCGAGCATCGTCACCGCGTCGCTGCGCGCCGTCGTGAACGCGCTCGACCGCGCCCTGCTCGAGCGGGCGCGGCGGGAAGACGAGCTGCACGCCTTCGACGCCGCGTAGCCGCGCCGCTACGCGGCGTCGCCGCCCTGCTCCTGGGCGAGCACCTCGCGCTTCATCAGGTCGAGGAGCGCGTGGTAGAGCTCGGCGAGACCCTCCTGCGAGAGCGGGCCGCGGTTGGCGCGCTGCAGGTAGCGGAGCATCCACTCCTCGCGGGCCAGGTCGACGAAGTCGATCCCGTGCTCGTCCTTATAGCGCTTGAGCCCCGCCACGAGCTTCAGGCGCTTGTTCACGAGCTCGACGAGCATCCGGTCGAGGTCGGAGATCTCGCGGCGGACGCGGACGATCGTCGGGTCGGCGGACGGCGCGAGCGGCAGCTTGCGCTCGGCCTGGCTCATGCCGCCCCCTCGTAGACGCCGAGGACACGCAGCGCCCTCGTTGCGGCGGTGACCTCGCGCAGGGCCAGGCGCACCGTCGGGTCGAGCGGATGCCCTGCGACCACGGCGTCGAAGCGGTAGCTCCACGGGGTCGCCGGCAGCGGCCGGGAGACGAGCCGCACGAGATCCAGCCCTGCCCGCGCGAACGGCTCGATCGCCGCGTGCAGGGCGCCCGGGCGGTGGTCGGTGACGAACGTGAACGCCGTGCGCGCGTTCGGCCCCGCCGCCGCGACGCGCGTGAACGGCGCGATCGAGACGAAGCGGGTGAAGGCGGGGGCATCGGCGGCGTCGTCGACGAGCGTCGAGAGTCCGTACAGGCGCACCGCCTCCTCGCCCGCGATCGCCGCGGCGTGCGGGTCGCCCGCCTCGGCGACGAGCTGCGCCGCCTCGGCCGTCGTCGCCGCCGGCACGAGCTGCGCGTTCGGCAGCCGCGCGAGCAGGTTCCGGCACTGCTCGAACGCGGCCGGGTGGGAGCGGACGACCCGGATCTCCTCCAGCGGCACGACGGCGGGCGCCGCGAGCGCGTGCCGGATCGGGAGGACGGTCTCGGCGACGATCGAGAGCGACCGCTCGTAGAGCAGGTCGTGCGTCTCGGCCACCGCGCCCGCGATCGAGCTCTCGATCGGCAGCACGCCGAAGGCGGCGTCGGCGGCCGCGACCGCCTCGGCGACGGCGCGGAAGCCGCCCAGGGGGACGCGGGGCGCCGAGGGGAAGAGCGCGGCCGCCGCGGCGGCGGTGTGTGTCCCGGGCGGCCCGGGGTAGGCGACCGGAGGGTTCATCGCCGTGCTCCCCGTGGGGCGAGCCGGGGCGGGATGCGGAGCCCGCAGCGGAGACACACGATCACGGCCGCGCCCTTCCTCTCGGCACGCTCGACGGCGATCGGATCGGCGCACGAGCACTGCTCGGCGCTGGTGGTCGCTCGACGGACGATGCTCTCGGTTGGGGGCAGGGTGGGGGTCATCGAACGGTTCGCCTCCTCGCGAACGGAGTCGGAGAGTCCCGCGAGTCGAGTGCTAGCCGGCGGCGGCGGGGGAGCGAAAGCGCCGGCTAGCGGATAAAGCCGATAAAGGCGTACGCCGAGAAGCCGTTCGAGAACGGAGTCAGGTGCACGGCTTCGGGCGCGAACGCCATACCGCCAGGCTACGCGGGCGCCGGAGCCCCGTCAACCGCGAGTTGTCCTCTTATCGCGGCGCCGAGCTCGGCGGTCGTCGCGGCGCCGCCGAGGTCCGGCGTCGGCGCCAGCGCGAGGCCCGCGTCGACCGCGCGGGCGAGCGCGCGACCCGCGTCGACGCGGCCGAGGCCGTGCTCGAGCAGCAGCGCGGTCGAACGGAGCATCGCGGAGGGGTTCGCGATCCCCCGGCCCGCGATGTCGGGGGCCGACCCGTGCACCGGCTCGAAGATCCCAGGGCCGCCGTCGGCGAGGCTCGCGGACGGCGCGAGGCCGAGCCCGCCCGTCACTGCGGCGGCGAGGTCGGAGAGGATGTCGCCGAACATGTTCTCGGTGACGAGCACGTCGAACCGCTCCGGAGAGGTGGCGAGCTGCATCGCCGCGTTGTCGACGAGCATGTGCTCGACCCGGACGCCGGGGAACTCGGGCGCGATCCGGTCGACGACGCGGCGCCAGAGCCGCGACGTCTCGAGCACGTTCGCCTTGTCGACCGAGGTGAGCAGGCCGCGGCGACCCTGCGCGAGCCGGAACGCGCGGCGGACGATCCGCTCGATCTGCGTCGGGTGGTACTCGCAGGTGTCGAAGACGGTGCCGTCGTCGCGCACGCCGCGCGCGCCGAAGTAGAGCCCGCCCACCAGCTCGCGCACGATCAGGACGTCCACGTCGCCCTGCACCGCCGGGCGCAGGTTCGCGTACGCGTCGAGCTCGGCGCGCAGCCGCAGCATCCCCTGCTCCGGCCGCACGTCGGCGGCGTCGAACTCGGGGTCGCCGATCGGCGCCTTCAGCACCGCGGTCGCGCGGCGGCACGCCTCGAGCGTCTCGTCGGGGAGCGGCGTCCCCGTGGCGCGGATCGCGGCCGCGCCGAGCAAGCGCTCCTCGATCTCGACGTCCGGGGCGAGCAGCTCGAGGGCGAGCCGGGCCTCCCGCGCCACCTCCGGGCCGATGCCGTCGCCCGGGAGGAGGACGACGCGCGGTGCCTCCCGACTACCCGTCGACAAGCGCCGCCTCGTCGGAGAGCGACCGGCGCGGGCGTCCGCGCGGGCGCGGCTTGAAGCCCGCCGCCGCCATGGCCGCGTTCCAGCTGCCGAACACGCGGGCGACGGTCTGGCGGGAGGGGTGGTTCTCCCCTGCCTGATCCCACTCGCTCGTGAACGGGGGCCGGCTGTGCTTGCGGTACCAGAGCGTGATCGCGTAGACGATCGTCTCCGGCGTCCACCGGAAGCCCGTCCGCGGGCCGGTTCTCATGGTGCACCTCCTCGGGTCGTGTGGGTGTGAGCGCTAGACCTGGACACCGAGCAGCTCCAGGATCGGATCGACGTCCGGCTCGACCACGGTGGGGGCGAGCCGGTCGGCGACGAGACCCGGTGTCTTCAGGCCGTCGCCGGTGACAAGCAGGACGACACGGTCGCGCTCGCCGAGCTCGCCGCGCCGCACCGCCTCGCGCAGCGCGCCGAGCGCCACCGCGGGCGCCGTCTCGCCGAAGACGCCGGTCGTCTCCGCGAGCAGGGCCGCGTTGTCGGCGATCGCGTCCTCGGGCACCGCGTGGATCGCGCCGCCGGAGGCGCGCGCGGTGGCGAGGGCCAGCTCGCCGTCCGCGGGGCTGCCGATCGCGAGCGAGCGGGCGACCGTACGGGGTCGCACGGGCTTGACGCGGCCGCCGTCGTGGAACGCGGTCGCGACGGGCGCGCAGCCCTCCGCCTGGCCGCCGACGAGCCGCGGCGGCGTTCCGTCCACGAGGCCGAGCGCGAGCAGGTCCGCGAAGCCCTGGTGCACCTTGGAGAACATGGCGCCGGAGGCGATCGGGGCGACCACGGCGTCGGGCAGCTCCCAGCCGAGCTGCTCGGCGACCTCGTAGGCGAGCGTCTTCGAGCCCTCCGCGTAGTAGGAGCGCAGGTTGACGTTCACGAACGCCCAGTCCAGCTCGAACGAGAGCTCGACGCTGAGCCGCGAGCAGTCGTCGTAGCTGCCCTCGACGGCGAAGATGCGCGCCCCGTAGACCGACGTGGCGACGAGCTTCTCCGGTTCGAGGTCGGCCGGGCAGAGCACGACCGCCTCGAGCCCCTCGGCGGCGGCGCGCGCGGCGACCGCGTTCGCGAGGTTGCCGGTGGAGGAGCAGGCGAGCGTGGTGCGGCCCAGCTCGACCGCCTTCGCGGCCGCCACCGCCACGACCCGGTCCTTGAACGAGTGCGTCGGGTTCGCCGTGTCCAGCTTCAGCCACAGCTCGCCGACGCCGATCGCCGCGGCCAGGCGCGGCGCGGGGACGAGCGGCGTGAGCCCGGGGGCCAGGCGCGGCTCGGCCGGCGCGGCGACGGGGAGGAAGGGCGCGTAGCGCCAGATCGACGGCGGGCCGGCCGCGATCGACTCGCGGCTGACGGTGCGCCGCTGCTCGTCCCGGTCGTAGACCGGGTCGAGCGGGCCGAAGCAGCGCGAGCACACGCCGACGGGGTCGAGGGGATGGTGCGTCTCGCAGACGCGGCAGCGGAGTGCGACAGCGGGCACGATGTTCTCCTTTCGTCCTTCGCTCGACATCCTCCGGACCCGAACGGGCCCGGCCGGGCTTGGCACCTTGCTCGCGGGCGGAGCAGGTTGCCGAGGCGTCACAGGGCCGGTTCCCTCAGCCTCTCTCGATGCGGAGCGGGACGCGCCCGCGTCCGTTGGGGAAACACTATACAAGCAATAGTCATGCAAACCGAACAACTGCTTTCGCTCCGGGCGAGCCCCGCGGCGCGCCTTCTCGGCAGTCGTCAGCACGTGAGCACCGCTCCTTCCGAGGCGGACGAGACGAGCGCGGCGTAGCGCGCGAGGACGCCCGTCGCGTAGCGGGGTGGCCGGGAGTCGAGCGCGGCGAGCCGGGCCGCGATCTCCTCGTCGCCGAGCAGGACGCGCAGCTCGCGTCCCTCGACGTCGAGCTCGACGACGTCGCCGTCGCGCAGCGCGGCGATCGGGCCGCCGCGCGCCGCCTCCGGGGCGACGTGGCCGACCATCAGCCCGTGCGTGGCGCCGGAGAAGCGGCCGTCGGTCACGAGCGCGACCTCCTCGCCGAGCCCCTCGCCGACGAGCGCGGCCGTCACGTGCAGCATCTCGCGCATGCCGGGGCCGCCGGCCGGGCCCTCGTAGCGGATGACGACGACGTCGCCAGGCTGGATCGCGCGCGCCTTGACCGCGGCGAAGCACTCCTCCTCCGAGTCGAACACGCGCGCCGGGCCGCGGTGGAAGAGCCGCTCGTGGCCGGCGAGCTTGACCACGCAGCCCTCGGGGGCGAGGTTGCCGCGCAGGATCGCGAGCCCGCCCGTGGGCTTCAACGGCCGCTCGATCGGCACCACCACCTCCTGGCCGGGCGTCTCCTCGACCGCGGCCGCCGCCTCCGCAAGCGTCCGGCCGTCGACGTTGGGCGCGTCGCCGTGGACGAGCCCGGCCTTCAGCAGCTCCCGCGCGACGAGCGCGACGCCGCCGGCCGCATGCAGGTCGGTGGCGACGAAGCGGCCGCCCGGCTTGAGGTCGGCGACGACGGGGGTGCGGGCGGCGATCGCGTCGAACTCGTCGATCGTGAGCGGGATGCCGAGCTCGCGCGCGATCGCGAGCAGATGGAGGACGCCGTTCGTCGAGCCGCCGGTCGCGGCCACTGCGGCGATGGCGTTCTCGAGCGCGGCCCGCGTCATCACCTGTGAGGGGCGCACGTCCTCGCGCACGAGCCGCATCGCGATCCTGCCCGCCTCGTACGCCGCGTCGCGCTTCGCCGGATCGGTGGCGGGCACGTCGTTGAGCCCCGCCGGGCTGATGCCGAGGAACTCGAGCACGGTCGCCATCGTGTTCGCCGTGAACTGGCCGCCGCAGGCACCCGCGCCCGGGCAGGCCGCGCTCTCGAGCTCATGCACCTCCTCCGGGCTCATCCGGCCGGCGGCGGCCGCGCCCACGGCCTCGAACACGTCCTGGATGGTCACGTCGCGGTCGCGGAAGCGCCCGGGCGCGATGGAGCCGTTGTAGAGGACGAGGCCCGGCACGTCGAGGCGGGCGAGCGCCATCACCGCGGCCGGGATCGTCTTGTCGCAGCCGACGAGGCAGACGAGCCCGTCGAGCAGGTGGCCGCGGACGACGAGCTCGATCGAGTCGGCGATCGTCTCGCGCGAGACGAGCGAGGCGCGCATCCCCTCGGTGCCCATCGAGACGCCGTCCGAGACGGCGATCGTGTTGAACTCGATCGGCGTCCCGCCCGCGTCGAGGATGCCGCGGCGCACGTGGCGGGCCAGCTCGCGCTGGTTCCAGTTGCACGGCATCGTCTCGATCCACGTCGTCGCGATCCCGACCAGCGGCCGCGCGAGCGCCTCGTCGTCGAGGCCGATGCCTTTCAGCATCGCGCGCGCGGGGGCGCGGTCGACGCCCTCGGTGAGGGCGGCGCTGCGGCGCTTGGCGGGATCGGCGGGGTGGGAGTAGGGGTTGCTCATAGAGGGCCGGCTCCTGAGGTCGACACGGGCAGGTGGAGGACGTCGTGCTCCGGGAAGCGCTCGGCGAGGGTCGCCGCCACCTCGCCGCTGCGCTCGCGCTCAGCCCAGACGACGACCGTCGGGCCGGAGCCGGAGAGGACGGCGCCGAGCGCGCCGTCCGGCAGGTCGGCGCGGATGGCGGCGAGGTGCGGCGCGTGCACGGCGCGGTAGGGCTCGTGCAGGCGGTCGTCGGCGCTCGCGGCGAGAAGCCGCGGGTCGCCGGCGGCGACCGCGGCGCCGAGCAGGGCCGCGCGCGCCGCGCTGAAGGCGGCGTCGGCGTGGCGCACCTCGCGGGGGAGCGCGGCGCGCGCCGCGGCGGTGTTGACGCGCTCCCTCGGAACGACGGCGATCGCCGCGGCGGGAAGGTCGTCCGCGATGCGGACAACCTTCCCGTCCCAGGTGAGGCAGACGCCGCCGGCGAGCGCGGCGGCGAGGTTGTCCGGGTGCCCCTCGAGGTCGAGCCCGGCCGCGAGCAGCTCATCCGCGCTCGCCTCCCGGCCGGTGGCGAGCGCGCCGGCGACGAGGCCGAGCGCGACGGTGGCCGCGCTCGAGCCGAGGCCGCGCTCGCGCGGGATCCGGTCGACGAAGCGAAACGAGAGGCCCTCCGGCGACGCGACCCGGGAGAACGCGCGCACGCCCAGGTGCTCCTCGTCGACGGGGCCATCGCCCTCGGTCACCTCGAGCTCGTTCCACAGCTCGAAGGCGACCGCGGCGACGTCGAAGCCGGGGCCGAGGTTCGCGCTCGTGGCGGGCGCGCGGACGTGGATCCTCATGCGCCGCGGCCCTCCCGTGACGCTTCCGTGACGGTGTCTGACACCGGAGGGGTCCCGACGGGACATGGCTCGTCGGGCCGCGGCGCCGCGCTCCCGCACGGCTGCGCGGCTTGCGGCTCCCTGGGACGTTGCGCTTCCGTCACGCTCTCGTACGCGTGTCTGACACCGGGCCAGGTCCCGAAGGGGCAGATGCGGGCCTCGACGAGCGTCATGCCGCGACCCGCCGGACCGCGTCCGCATCCTTGAGTCCGTGCCCGGTGATCACGCAGACCACCCGCTCGCCCGCGCGCGCCACGCCCCGCTCGAGCGCCGCGACGCCAGCGGCCGACGCGGGCTCGCAGAACACGCCCTCCTCGGCCCCGAGCGCCCGCCAGGCGCGCTCCAACCGCTCCTCGGAGAGGGAGACGACCGCGCCGCCCGAGCGGGCGACCGCGTCCTCGACCTCGGCCCGGTGCACCGGCTCCACGATCCGGATCGCCGAGGCGAAGGTGTCGGCGCGCCGCTCCGCCTCGGCCGGATGGAGGCGCGGCAGGCGTCCCGCCGCCTCGAGGAACCCGCGCGCGTACGCCTTCGTGTTGCCGCCGCCGCCGTAGGGTAGGAGCAGCGCGTCCGGGAGGCCGCCCAGCTCCTCGACGATCTCGAGCGCGGCGGTGCGCTGACCCTCGATCCGGTCTTCGTTCACGGAGTTGACGACCGCGTAGCCCTCGCGCTCGGCGAGCGCGAGCGACGCCTCGTAGGCGTCCGTGAAAGAGCCCTCGACCTCGACGACGCGGGCGCCGACCGCGCGCACCTGCGCGAGCTTCGCCCCCGCCACCGCCCCGGCCGGCACGACGATCGCCGCCGCGATCCCGGCGCGGGCGGCGTAGGCGGCGGCCGAGGCGGCGGTGTTGCCGGTCGACGCGCAGACGACGCCGGGCGCGCCCTGCTCGACCGCGCGCGTCACGGCGAGCGCCATGCCGCGGTCCTTGAACGAGCCCGTCGGGTTGAGCCCCTCGAGCTTGAGCCAGACCTCGACGCCGAGCCGCGCCGACAGGCGCGGCGCGCGCAGGAGCGGCGTGCGGCCCTCGCCGAGCGTCACCGGCGTTACGCTCACAGCGGCCGCTCCGAGATGACCGGGGCGAGAAAAGGGCGACGCAGCACCTCCGGGAAGGTCGCGATCTCGGCGGCGGCCCGCGCGACGGCGCCCTGCGCCGCCTCGTGCAGGACGAGGTCGAGCGTCGCCTCGCCGTCGCGCAGGTGCTGGACGAGCTGCGCGACCGAGACGTCGTGCGCGGCGAGCCGGCTCGTGACGTGCGCGAGCACGCCCGGCCGATCCGCCACCTCGAGGTGGACGTAGAACGGCGAGCGCCACGCGCCCGGGTCGAGCCGCGGCAGCTCGCGCCAGCAGGCGTCGTTCTGGAGGAAGCCCGTGCCCGAGGTGCCGACGACGCTGACGAGGTCGGCCACCACCGCGGAGGCGGTCTCGATCCCGCCCGCGCCCGGGCCCTCGAGCGTGATCTCGCGGATCGCGTCGCCCTGCAGCATCACCGCGTTGAAGGCGCCGTCGACGGCGGCGAGCGCGTGCGAGCGGTCGACGAGCGCCGGCTGGACGCGCACGTCGACCGCCCCGTCGACGAGCGTCGCGATGCCGACGAGCCGCACCACCGTCCCCAGCTCGGCGGCCGCGCTCACGTGCGCCGGCTCGATCTCGTCGATCCCCCGCGTCTCCACGTCGTCGAGGCCGACGCGCGAGCCGAAGGCGACGGTGGCGAGGATCGCCATCTTCGCCGCCGCGTCGGCGCCGCTCACGTCGTCGGTCGGGTCGGCCTC
Organism: Thermoleophilia bacterium; assembly: GCA_019683855.1. GTDB lineage: Bacteria > Actinomycetota > Thermoleophilia > Gaiellales > Gaiellaceae > Palsa-739. The sequence goes on along the minus strand of JADGHP010000008.1, from coordinate 13,309 downwards.
CGCGTAGCCGAGCGCCTGCGCCTCCGCGAGCGCCTCGGCGTAGGTGCCGCCCCGTTCCATGCGCGAGAGGACGAAGTTCGTCGTCCCGTTGACGATGCCGAGCACCCGGTGGACGTTCGAGACGACGAGCGACTCGCGCAGCACCTTCACCACCGGGATCGCGGCGCAGACGGAGGCCTCGAAGCGGAGCTGCACCCCCTTCGCCGACGCGATCGCGAAGAGCTCGGCGCCCTCGCGCGCAACGAGCTGCTTGTTCGCCGAGACGACCGGCTTGCCGGCGCGGAGCAGCTCGCGCACGTAGGTGCCGGCGGGGTCGAGGCCGCCCATCACCTCGGCGACCACGGTCACCCGCGGGTCGTCGCGGATTGCCGCGAAGTCGGTCGTCAGCACGCCCTCGCCGGCCGGGAACGCGCGCTCTTTGCTCGGGTCGCGGACGAGGGCGCGCACGACACGCAGCCGGTGTCCCGTCGCGCGCTCGATCTCGTCGCCGCTCTCGACGAGCAGCCGGTGCACCGACGAGCCGACGGTGCCGTAGCCCAGCAGGGCGACGCCGACGTCAACCGCGGACACGAGCCTCCGCCCCGAGGAGGCCTTCCACGCCCGCGAGCGCGCGCAGCTCCCTCCCGACCCGCTCGATCTCGCGCGCCCGTTCCGCGCCCTGCCGTCGCAGCTCGGCGAACCGAGGCCGCCCCGCCTCGTCGTCGGCGAAGAGCTCCCGCGCGAAGGCGCCGCTGCGGATCTCCTCGAGCAGCTCGCGCATCCGCTGCTTCACGCTCTCGTCGACGATGCGCGGCCCGCGCGAGAGGTCGCCGTACTCGGCGACGTCGCTGACCGAGTAGCGCATGTACTCGTAGCCGCCCTGGTAGAGCAGGTCGACGATCAGCTTCAGCTCGTTGAGGCACTCGTAGTAGGCGATCTCCGGCTGGTAGCCCGCCTCGACGAGCACGTCGAAGCCGGCCTGGACGAGCGCGGGCACGCCGCCGCAGAGGACGGCCTGCTCGCCGAAGAGGTCGCTCTCGGTCTCCTCGGCGAACGTCGTCTCCAGCAGGCCGACGCGACCGCAGCCGATCCCGACGCCGTACGCGAGCGCGAGGTCGAGCGCGCGGCCGCTCGCGTCGCGGTGAACGGCGACGAGCCCGGGGGTGCCCGCTCCCGAGACGTACAGCTCGCGCACGCGGTGGCCGGGCGCCTTCGGCGCGACCATGATCACGTCGTGCTCGGCGGGCGGGACAATCCGCCCGAAGTGGACGTTGAGGCCGTGCGCGAAGAGGACGGCCGCCCCCGGCGCGAGGCTCGGCGCGACCGAGGCGTCCCAGACCTCCTTCTGCACGTGGTCGGGGACGAGCAGCGCCACGACCTGGGCGCCGCGGACGGCGTCCGCGATCGAGCGCACCTCGAGCCCCGCCTCCGCGGCCGCGGCGCGCGAGCCGCTTCCCTCGCGCAGCCCGACGACGACGTCGACGCCCGAGTCCCGCAGGTTGAGGGCGTGGGCGTGGCCCTGGCTGCCGAAGCCGATGACGGCGACGGTGCCGTCGAGAAGGGAGAGATCGCCTTCGCGGTGGATGGTTGCCATGGGTTCTCGGGCTCCTTTAGACGAGGACTTTCGGACGGGACCGGTTGGCGCCGCGGGCGGCGCGGGTGAGGCCGATGCGGCCGGTGCGGACGAGCTCGCGGAGGCCGTGCGGGCGGACGAGCTCCTCGAAAGCGTCGACGTCCTCCGGCGATCCGGTCAGCTCGAAGACGATCGAGTCCGGGCCGAGGTCGGCGACGCGCGCGTTGAACACCTCGCCGAGCGCCATCAGCTCGGCGCGCGCGCTCGGCGGCGCGGCGACCTTGAGCAGCGCCAGCTCCCGCTCGATCGACTCGCCCGGCACGAGCTCCTGCACGCGGAGCACGTTCACGAGCTTGTGCATCTGCTTCTCGATCTGCTCGAGCGGCTGGTTCTCGCAGTCGACGCGCAGGGTGATCCGCGAGACGTCGTGGCGCTCGGTCGGGCCGACGGCGAGGCTCTCGATGTTGTAGCCGCGCCGCGCGAACATGCTCGTGACGCGCGTGAGCGCGCCGGGCTTGTTCTCGAGCAGCACCGAGATCGTGTGACGGCGTGCGCTCACAGCGCCAGAGCCTCCGCGTCGCGCTCCGGCGCGTACTCGATGACGTCGAGCGCGGCCGCTCCCGCCGGGATCATCGGGAAGCAGTGCTCGCGCGGGTCGACGCGGCAGTCGACGACCGCCGTCCGGCCGCAGGCGAGCGCCTCGGCGAGCGCGCCCTCGAGCTCCTCCTCGCTCTCGACGGTGAGCCCGACGGCGCCGTACGCCCGCGCGAGCTGGGCGTAGTCGGGGACGGCGTGCGTGAGGTGGATCTGCGAGAAGCGCTCCTCGAAGAACATGTCCTGCCACTGGCGGACCATGCCGAGGTAGCCGTTGTTGACGATCACGACGACGATCGGCAGCTCCTCGAGCACGGCGGTCGCGAGCTCCTGCGAGGTCATCTGGAAGCAGCCGTCGCCGTCGACGCAGACGACGGTCGCGTCCGGCCGCGCCGCCTTCGCGCCGATCGCCGCCGGGACCCCGTAGCCCATCGTCCCCAGGCCGCCCGAGGTGATGAAGGAGCGCGGGCGGTCGCACTCGAGGTACTGCATCGCCCACATCTGGTGCTGGCCGACGCCGGTCGTCCAGACGACGTCGTCGCGGCCGGCGGTGAGATCGCGCAGCGTCTCGAGCACGCGCTGCGGCTTGAGCTGCCCGCCGTCGCGCCCGTAGCGGAGCGGGAACTGCTCCCGCCACTGCGCGATCTGGGCGAGCCAGGCGTCGGTGCGCCCGGGGAGGGCGCGGGCTCCGAGCTCGCGCGCCAGCTCGGCGAGCACCGGCTTCAGGGGGCCCACGACCGGGACGTCGGCGTGGCGGATCTTCGAGATCTCGGCCGCGTCGATGTCGAGGTGGACGACGAGCGCGCCCGGCGCGAACGCCGACACCTTCCCGGTGACCCGGTCGTCGAAGCGGGCGCCGACGGCGACGATCACGTCCGCCTTGTTCAGGGCCCAGTTCGACCACTTCGGCCCGTGCATGCCGGGCGAGCCGGCGTGCAGCTCGTGCGACTCCGGGAACGCGCCCTTCGCCATCAGCGTGGTGACGACCGGGATCCGCGCCGTCTCGGCGAGCGCGCGCAGCTCCGCGGTCGCGTCCGCGTTGACGACGCCTCCTCCCACGTACAGGATGGGCCGCTCCGCCGCGGCCACGGCCTGAGCAGCGGCCGCGATCTGGCGAGAGTTGCCGCGGCGGGGCGGCTTCCATCCGGGGAGGGAGACCTCGTCGGGGTAGGAGAAGTCGAGCTCGGCCTCCTGCACGTCGCGGGGGACGTCCACGAGCACGGGGCCGCAGCGGCCGGTGCGGGCGACGTGGAAGGCCGCCTTGAGCACGTGCGGCAGCTCCTCGACGTCCTGCACGAGCCAGGAGTGCTTGACGATCGGGATCGTGATCCCGGTGATGTCGCACTCCTGGAACGCGTCGGTGCCGATCAGGCTCGAGCGGACCTGGCCGGTGATGCAGACGAGCGGCGTGGAGTCCATCCACGCGTCGGCGATCGGCGTGACGAGGTTCGTCGCGCCGGGGCCGGAGGTGGCGATCGCGACGCCGACGCGGCCGGAGGCGCGCGCGTAGCCCTCCGCCATGTGGCCTGCGCCCTGCTCGTGCCGGGCGAGGACGTGGCGGACGGTGGTGCCGCGCGCCATCGCGTCGTACAGCGGCAGGATCGAGCCGCCCGGGAGGCCGAAGACCACCTCCACGCCCTCCGCCTCGAGGGCGCGGAGGATCGCGTCCGCGCCCGTCATTCGCGTCCCGCTCACGCTGCACCCGCCCAGAACTCGGCGTTGCGCAGGGAGAGCTGGAAGCCGGACAGCACCCGCGCGGTGAACTCGCGCGTGGTCGCGCCGAGGCCGCGGCGGAGCAGGTCGGGCGTGCGCGGGCCGTCGACGAGCGCCGCCGAGACGGCGCCGGCGAGCGTGGCCGCCGCGCTCGGCTCGCGCAGCCCGTACTCGAGCGCGAGCGCCGCGGCGAGCAGCATGCTGCTCGGGTTCACGACGCCGTGGCCGGCGAGCGCGAAGCCTCCGTCGGGCGAGGGCATGAACAGGCTGGGGCCGTGCTCGGCGAGGAGCGCGTGCGCGGCGACGCGCGCGCTCTCGGGGGCGGCGGCGATCTCGATCATCGCCTCCGCCCACTTCGTCGCCACGGCCACGACGTCGAACCGCGCGGCGTCGAAGGCGGCGAGCGGCACGCCGACCCGCGGCGAGAGGAGCTCCACGTCGACGTGCTCGTGCCGCTCGGCGAGCGCGTCGGCGAGGTCGTGCCAGTCGGCGTCGCCGACGGCGGCGAGGCGGAAGCGGCGGCCCTCGGCGATCCCGAAGGCGGCCTCGAGCGCCCAGTCGTCCGACGACTCGTCGAGCGGAGCCACGAACGCGATGTCGTGGTGGTGTCCGAAGCGGACGCGCGTGACGCGCGCGCGCAGGTCGAGCTCCGCCATCACCTCGGCGAGCGCGGAGTCCTCCTCGCCGGCGACGAGCACCGCGTCGGCGGCGAGCACCGCGGAGCGGGTCGACGGCGGGAAGGGCTGCCCCGCGCGCGCGACGGCGACCGCGCCGTACGGCGCGTGCACGTCCTCGACGCTGAGCCCGTGGACGCGCGCGACCGCCTGCAGCGCGAGCGCGGCCTCGGCCATCAGCTCCGGCGCGGTGCCGGCGCCGGCGAGACAGGCGATCGTCGCCGTACGGCTCACGCCGCGCCCCCTTCCGCGCAGCGGCGGGACGGGCGGTCGTGCTGCGATCGGTTGTGGAGAGATCGGATCTGGGGGGACACGAACACTTCCTCCTTCGCTCTCGCTCCCGAGGCGGGGCGGCCTCCCCGGGGACGTAGCTCTCGTGTAGTGAGGTCGGCGTATGCGCCTACGCGGCGCGTGTTCGCGTCACTCCCCCTAGCGGGGGAGAATCGAGATGACGACGAAGAGGATGAGCGCGCACGCGGCCACGAGCCGTGTCGGGCTCGTCGGGAACACGCGTGTCAGCGCGGTCGTCATCGCCCTCTGACAGTGCCTAGCGCGGGCCGTCTTGTCAAATCGAGACCCGCCGCGCCGACCTGCGTTCTCCGGTTTTCGCCGCGCAGGCCAGAGCGGGCGCCGGGTTGAGGTCAGCGCGGCCGCCCGGCGAGGGGATCGCCACCCGGGCGCTAGAATCCGTCCCAGCTCGCGCCGACGTAGCTCAGCTGGTAGAGCACATCACTCGTAATGATGGGGTCCGGGGTTCGAGTCCCCGCGTCGGCTCTCGAGAAAGACCTGCAAATCGGCCTGAGGGGCTACGCGGCGCGGGGAGGCCGCCGGAGCGAGTCCAGCGGCCCGAGGCCGGTCGCGAGCCAGGCGGCGAAGGCGACCCGGACCATGACGCGCGAGACGGTCTGCAGGGGCGCGTAGTCGGCGGCGAGCGAGAGCCGATCGGTGGCGACCGTGTACATCCCGAGCAGGACGAACCCGTTCGAGACGATGCCGGTCGCCATCACGACGTGGAAGGAGCCCGGGTAGAGCGAGGCGATCGTCCGGTCGAGAAGCGACGCCGCTGGCTGACGCACGGCCGCGGGAGGCACCGGGCAGCCTACGACGGCGACGTGGAGGCCGGCGGCTCGCGGTAGAGGATATGCGCGCGCCGCGCGAGGTACCCGACCGGCGCCGTCCAGACGTGGACGAGCCGCGTGAACGGCCAGAGGGCAAAGAGCGTCAGCGAGGCGAGCGCGTGGGCCTGGTAGACCCACGGCGCGCCGCTCATCAGCGACGCGTCCGGGTGCAGCGTGAAGAGCTGCCGGAACCAGACCGAGACGGTCTCGCGGTAGCCGTACTCGCCGACGAGCAGGTTCCACCCGAGCGTCTCGCCCATGCCGATGCCGACGACCGCGAGCAGGGCGAGATCGACCACGACGTCCGCGACGCCGCCGCCCCGGCGGACGCGGCGGACGAGGAGCCGGCGCAGGGTGAGGACGACGATCCCCGCCAGGGCCATGGCGCCGAAGAAGCCGCCGGCCGCGAGCGACAGCACGTGGTAGGCGGAGTCGTCGATCCCGACGGCGCGCGTCGCGCGCGCCGGCACGAGGATCCCGAGCACGTGGCCGCCGAGCGCTCCGAGCACCCCGACGTGGAAGAGCGGCGAGCCGATCCGCAGCCAGCGCTGCTCGAGCAGCTGACTGGAGCGGCTCGTCCAGCCGAGCCGGTCGAAACGCCAGCGCCAGACGTGGCCGCCGACGAAGACGAGCAGCGCCGCGTAGGGGAAGGCGATCCAGGGAAGCGCCTTCACGCCCGGCCCTCCAGGCCGACGAGCTCCGTGGGCGGTCCCTCGGCGAGCAGGCGCGCGACCGCGCCCGCGTCGGCGGGCGGCAGCTCGTCGGTCACCGCCCGCAGCGCCTCCGTCCACGGGCTCCCCGCGTCCTCGAGCGCGCGGCGGATCGCCTCGATCTCGACCCGGAACTCGGCGAGCAGCGGCCGCCCGACCTCCGGGTCCACGGCGGCGAGCTCGAGCAGGAGCGGCAGGTAGTCCGGGAGCTCCCAGCGCTCGAGCTCCCAGCCCGCTTCGCGGAGCAGGCGCTTGAGGGCGACGAGCGCGCGGCCGCGCTCGCGGCGGTCGCCGAAGCGGTGGTGGGTCAGGTAGAGCGACGCGCCGGAGCGCATGTCGAAGTCGGCGACGTAGCGCTCGCGCAGCTCGCGCGGATCCGCGTCCGCCCACCAGCGCGCGAAGGAGGCGAGCCGCGCCGGCGCCTGCGCGGCGATCTCGCCGCGCGCGGCGAGGAGCTCGTCGTCCGGGTAGTCGAGCAGCAGCGCGAGCGTCCTATCCACAGCCGCCTCCGCAGCCGTCGGCCGCCAGCGCGAGCGCCTCCGCGCCCCGGCCCGGCGGGATCACGAAGCGATCGCGGTACTTGGCGAGCGAGAGCAGCCGGTACATCCCCTCGATCTCCGGATCGGGCTCGCCGTCGGCGCCCTCCACCGTGCGCGCCCGCATGTAGGCGCGCATCGCCGCCAGCCGGCGCAGCGCCCGCAGCACCGGCTCGGGGTCGCCGGCGGTGAAGAGGCTCGCCAGGTACTCGACCGGGATCCGCAGCCGCTCGATCGCGGCGAAGACCTCGTCCCCGTCGGCGGCCCCCTGCACCGGCGAGAGCGGCGGCACGTACCAGACCATCGGCAGCGTCCGGTACTCGGGGTGGAGCGGCAGCGCGAGCCGCCAGCGGACGGCGAGCTTCCACACCGGCGACCGTCGCGCGTACTCGAGCCACTCGGGCGGGACGCCGTCCGCCGTCGCCCGCTCGGCCACCCGGGGGTCGTTCGGGTCGAGGAAGAGCGAGAGCTGCGCGTCGTAGAGGTCGCGCGGATCCGGCGTCGAGGCCGCCTCCTCCACGCGGTCGGCGTCGTAGAGGACGAGACCGAGGTAGCGGATCCGGCCCACGCACGTCTCCGAGCAGACCGTCGGGTCGCCCCGCTCGAGCCGCGGGTAGCAGAGCGTGCACTTCTCGGCCTTGCCGCGCCGCCAGTTGAAGTAGACCTTCTTGTACGGGCAGCCGCTGACGCACATCCGCCAGCCGCGGCAGGCCTCCTGGTCGACGAGCACGATCCCGTCCTCGGCGCGCTTGTACATCGCGCCGGAGGGGCAGGAGGCGACGCAGGAGGGGTTGAGGCAGTGCTCGCAGATCCGCGGCAGGTAGAGCATGAACACCCGCTCGTAGTCGAGGCGCACCTGCTCCTCGAGCGCGCGCAGGTTCGGGTCGGCGGGGGCGTGCGCGGGCGCGCCGGCCAGGTCGTCCTCCCAGTTCGGCCCCCAGGAGGGGGTCACGTGCTCGCCCGTCAGCCTCGACCGCGGTCGCGCCGTCGGCTGCACCTGCGAGCGCGGCGCCGAGGTGAGCTCGCCGTAGTCGTAGGTCCACGGCTCGTAGTAGTCCTGGATCGCCGGCAGGTCGGGGTTGGCGAAAATCCGGGCGAGCTTCTCGAGCTGGCCGCCGCCCTTGAGCCGCAGACGCCCGTCGCCGTCGAGCTCCCAACCGCCCCGCCAGCGCTCCTGGTCCTCCCAGCGGCGCGGGTAGCCGACGCCCGGCTTCGTCTCGACGTTGTTGAACCACGCGTACTCGACGCCGGGCCGGCTCGTCCAGACGTTCTTGCAGGTGACCGAGCACGTGTGGCAGCCCAGGCACTTGTCCAGGTTCATCACCATCGCGAGCTGCGCGCGGACCTTCACCACTCCACCCCCTCGAGCCGGCGGAGGGTGACGCGCTCGTCGCGCTGGGCGCCGATCGGCCCGTAGTAGTTGAACCCGTAGGCAAGCTGCGCGGAACCGCCGATCATGTGCGTCGGCTTCAGGGTGATCCGGGTCGGGCTGTTGTGGCCGCCCGCGCGCCTCCGGGTGCCCGGAACGAGCGGGACGCCGAGGTGGCGATCCTGCGCGTGGTAGACGAGCACGGTGCCGGCGGGGATCCGGTGGCTGACCACCGCCCGGGCGACGAGCACGCCGTTGCGGTTGCCGACCTCGATCCAGTCGTTGTCGGCGGCGCCGATGCGCTCGGCGTCCTCGCGGGAGATCCAGACGGTCTGGCCGCCGCGGAAGAGCGTGAGCAGCGTCTCGACGTCGCCGTACGTCGAGTGGACCGACCACTTGTTGTGGGGCGTCAGGTAGCGGACGGTGAGCCCGTCGCCTGCGTCGCGCTCGAGCGGCGGCTTCCATACGGGCAGCGCCTCGCCCGCGGCGCGCATCCACTCGTGGTCGAGGTAGAGCTGCTGCCGTCCCGTCAGCGTCCGCCACGGCACCTCGCGCTCGACGTTGAGCGTGAACGGCGCGTAGCGGCGCTCCTCGCTCTCGAGGCCGCTCCACTCGGGCGAGGCGAGCACGCGCCGCGGTCGCTCGACGAGGTCGGCGTACGTGAGGCGCACGCCGGCCTCGTGCTCGCCGAGGTCGGCGAGCGGGACGCCCGTCTGCCGCTCGAGCGCGCGCCAGCCCTCGAGCGCGACGGCGCCGTTGGTCGTCCCGGAGAGCGCGAGGATCGCGTCGCAGACCTGCTCGGCGCGCTCGATCCGGGTGCCCGCTGGAACCTGGTCGCCCGTCCAGCCGATGCCCTTCGCGCCCACCCCCGCTCGCGCGAGCAGGGGCCCGATGGTGCGCATCCGCTCGCCCACGGCGCGGTAGTCGCGCTCGACCACGACGAGCTTCGGCATCGTCTTGCCGGGGACGGCCTCGCACTCGCCCGCCGCCCAGTCGCGCACTTCGCGCTGCGCGATCTCGTCGGGCGTGTCGTGCAGGAGCGGCGCCGCGACGAGGTCGCGGCGGACGCCCAGCCGCTCGCCGGCGACGCGCGAGAAGGCGTCCGCGAGCGTGCAGAAGGCGTCCCAGTCCGAGCGCGCCTCCCACGGCGGCTCGACCGCGGGGGAGAACGGGTGCACGAACGGGTGCAGGTCCGTCGAGGAGATGTCCGCCTTCTCGTACCAGGTCGCGGCCGGCAGCACGACGTCGGAGTAGAGCGCGCTGCCGCTCATCCGGAAGTCGAGCGTGACGAGCAGGTCGAGCTTCCCGCGCGGCGCCGACGGGTCGACGTCCTCGGCCGCCCCTCCGCAGCCGAGCAGGTGCTCGAGGAAGTACTCGTGCCCCTTCGAGCTCGCCCCGAGCAGGTTCGCACGCCAGAGGACGAGCACGCGCGGCCAGTTCGCCGGGTCGGAGGGCGCCTCGCACGCGAAGCGGATCGAGCCCTCGCGCAGACCGTCGAGGACCTGCTCCGGCTCGAGGTCGAGCGGCGAGCGGTCGAACTGCGGGTACGAGGGCAGCCAGCCGAGCCGCACCGCCTTCGCGTGCAGGTCGAACGCCGTCTCGCCGTCGAAGCGCAGGTCGTCGTAGCGGTACTGCTCGGTGGCCAGGTACCAGTACGGCGTCGCGGCCTGCTGCCGCGGCGGCCGCGTCCAGTCGAGCGCGAAGGCGAGGGCCGACAGCCCGGTCACCGGCCGCACCTTCTCCTGGCCGACGTAGTGCGCCCAGCCCCCGCCGTTCACGCCCTGGCAGCCGGTCAGCAGGAGCAGCGCCAGGATGGCGCGGTACGCGGTGTCGCCGTGGTACCAGTGGTTGACGCCGGCGCCGAGCAGGATCATCGAGCGGCCCCCGGTCGCTTCCGCGTTCGCCGCCAGCTCGCGCGCGACGCGCGCGCAGTCGCGGCGGTCGACGCCCGTGATCGCCTCCTGCCAGGCGGGCGTGTACGGCCGCGGGTCGTCGTCTCCCTCCGGCCAGTCGCCCGGCAGCCCCTCCCGACCGACCCCGTAGTGCGCGAGCAGCAGGTCGAGCACCGTCGTCACGAGCCGCCCGCCGACGCGGCGTGCGGGCACGCCCCTGCCGTCGACGAGGACGACCTCGTCTGCCTGCCCGTGGAAGGTCAGCGCCGGCTCGACGTCGAGCCTGAGGTTCCAGCGGCCGCTGCCGTCCCAGCGGTGGCCGACCGACCCGTTCGGCACGACCGGGCCGTCGGCCCAGACGACCGGCTTCCACTCCGCGTGCTCCTCGTCCGAGCCGAGGTCGCTCGCCTGGAGGAACCGGCCCGGCTTGCCGTCCTCGAGCGTGACGAGGAAGGGCAGGTCGGTGAAGCGGCGCGCGTACTCCTCGAAGCGGCGCACGCGGCGCTCGACCCAGAACTCGCGCAGGATGACGTGCCCCATCGCCATCGCCAGCGCGCCGTCGGTGCCGGGTCTGGCGGGCAGCCACGTGTCGGCGAACGTCGTGTGCTGCGAGAAGTCGGGGCTGACGACGGCGACCTTCTGCCCGCGGTAGCGGGCCTCGGCCATGAAGTGCGCGTCGGGCGTCCGCGTCATCGGGACGTTCGAGCCCCAGAGGACGAGGTAGCCCGCCGAGAACCAGTCGGCGCTCTCCGGCACGTCGGTCTGGTCGCCGAAGACCTGCGGCGAGGCGGGCGGCAGGTCGCAGTACCAGTCGTAGAACGACAGCAGCGGCGCGCCGAGCAGCGAGAAGAAGCGGGCGCCGGCGGTGTAGCTCACCATCGACATCGCCGGGATCGGCGAGAACGCCGCGATCCGGTCGGGGCCGTAGCGCTCGATCGTCGAGCCGAGGCCGGCCGCGACGAGCTCCGCCGCCTCCTCCCAGGTCGCGCGCACGAAGCCGCCCTTGCCGCGCTCCGCGCGCCACACGGGGTCGGCGGCGATCTCCGCCCACGCGTCGAGCGGCTCCAGTCGAGTACGCGCCTCGCGCCAGCGCTCGAGCAGCGTCCCGCGCACGTACGGGTAGCGCACGCGGAGCGGCGAGTACACGTACCAGGAGAAGCTCGCTCCGCGCGGGCAGCCGCGCGGCTCGTAGTCCGGCTCGTCGGGTCCGTTCGCCGGGTAGTCGGTCTGCTGCGTCTCCCAGGCGACGATCCCGTCCTTGACGTAGATCTTCCAGGAGCACGAGCCGGTGCAGTTGACGCCGTGCGTCGAGCGCACGACCCGGTCGTGCGCCCAGCGCTCGCGGTAGAACGACTCCCAGCCCCGGCCCCGGCGGGAGTGGCCGCTCCAGCTCCGGCGGCGCGGCTCGAGCCGGCGGAGGAAGCGCAGCGGGTCGCTATGCCTCGGCGCCGACATGCGGCCCGCCCCGGAGCTCCTCTTTCGGTGCGCTTCGCAGCAGCCACACCGCGCCCGCCAGGCAGAGCACGGTGAAGACCAAGAGGCCCACGAAGCCGTACGTGTACGTACCCTCGGCGTCCTTCACGAGCCCGACGAAGACCGGCGGGAAGAAGCCGCCCAGCCCGCCCGCGGCGCCGACGATGCCGGACGCGGCGCCCGCGTCCCGGGGGAACTCGAGCGGGACGAGCTTGAAGACGGCGCCGTTCCCTACGCCGAGAGCTCCGCCGAGCGTGAGGCATGCGATCGTGATCGGGACGATCCGCGGCGTCGGCGCGAGCGCCGCCAGCACCGCCGCGTCGACCGCGACGGCGGCGAACGCGAGCACGAGCAGCGGGTAGGCCCCGTAGCGGTCGGCGAGCCAGCCGCCGACCGGTCGGGCGATCGTCGCCACGATCACGAACCCGGCGGCGCGGGCGCTCGCCTCTCCCTTGGAGAAGCCGAACCAATCCTGCAGCACCGTCGGCAGGAGCAGGAACAGCGCCACGAAGCCGCCGAAGGTGACGAAGTAGAAGACGGCGAGGCGGTAGAGTCGCCAGCCCGCGCGGAGCACCGTCGCGTAGTCCGCTGCCTTCCCGCGCGACGGCGCGTCGCGGGCGGACGAGGCGAAGAGCGCCGCGCCGCCGAGCAGGACGGCGCCCGTGATCCAACCGAGCGCCGGCCGGCCCCAGTGGTCGACGATCGCCGGCGCGCTGAAGAACGTGACCGCCGTGCCGACGTTCCCCATCCCGTACAGGCCGACGGCGAGCCCCTGCCGCCGCTTCGCATACCAGTTCGCGACGAACGGCACACCGACTGCGAACGACGAGCCCGCGACACCGAGCAGGAAGCCGACGCCGATCAGCGCCCAGTAGGCGTCGGCGTACCCGAAGAGGACGGCGGGCAGAGCCGAGAACGCGAGCAGCAGCGAGAACACGGCCCGACCCCCGTAGCGGTCGGTGAGGGTGCCCATCGGGATGCGCAGGAGCGATCCGAGGATGACCGGCACCGCCGTCAGGGAGAGCGCCTCGGTGTAGGAGAGATCGAGGTCGGCCTTGAACGTCTTCGCGAACGGCGAGATCAGGCTCCAGGCGGCGAAGCAGAGCGTGAACGCGAGCGTCGCGAGCGCGAGGTTCCAGCCTGCGCTCCTGCCGGCACGGCCCGTCATCCCGTCGACCCTCCTTTCCGACCCTTCTGACCAGTCGCGGTGGGTGGCTCGAAGGTACGCGCGGGCCGTGCGCCGCGCTTGAGCAAATTCACCTAATGCGAATGAGTAAATTTTCGGGAGAGCGAGAGCCGATGGGAGCCGTCTCCGCCACGAGGACTCGCCCGAGGAACCACGTCCACAGCGCGTCCGGACTCCGCCGGGAAACGGTAAGGTTGCGCGCCTTGCGGATGACGGGGCCGGTGATCTGCGTGTACCACGCCTACGACGGCGACGAGCTCGTCGCGACCGGGCGCCTGCCCCTCGAGCGCCTCCCGAGCGTGGGCGACGAGCTGCGCCTCAACGGACGCCTTCTCGTCGTTCGCGACGTCGCCTTCAGCGGCGACTCGCACGTGCTGACGCTCGAGCGGCTCCGCTAGCGGCGCGCCCCGCCGCGGCCGTCAGATGCGCCAGGCGCCGTCGCGGATCAGCGGGATCCGCCGGCCGCGAGCGTCGATCCCCGTCGCCTCGAGG